>NZ_JBFTRC010000049.1:0-31155 GCF_056399325.1 Allobosea sp. 01N443 | reverse complement strand
GTACCGGGCACCCTCCATGACGTCGACTTCATGGTGAAGGACAGCACGAGGTTTTCAGATAGCGGCGGATGGGGATGGGCCGTGTTCAACCATGACGCTGCGGCCAACACGTTCACACCGGGCACCCTGACTGACCAGCCGCCGCAGGGGAACGACGCCAAGTGCGGATTCTCCTGCCACACGGGCGTGAAGGCCCGGGATTACGTCTTCACGGAGTACGGCAAGCGGTGATGGGCGGACGGTGAACGGACCCGATCAGGCCCGGCGATGGCTAAGAGCACGGAACAGGACTTGACTGCCGTGGCTGCCTCCCGGGCCCTCTCACCAGGACAGCGATGGCAGCCGACGAAATCGCTCGCGCAGGCATCGTGTTGTTCGATGCAGCCCGCCTAGAGCAGGAGCCAACCGAACACGACATTCAGGGCGCTTACCGCTGCACTGGCGGCAAGGAGCACGCCCATGCTTCTCCGTGAGCCCGGCGTCCGCTTCCGCCTTGCCGTCAGGAGGGGAATATCCCGCAGCAGCGACACGGACTGGCTTCCGAATGCCAGGACGCCGCCGAACGGAGCCGCCAGGCGCCGCCACGCAGGCCCCATCTCCGGAACTACAATGGCCGCGCCCCCCACGAGTATGAGGAACAGCCCAATAAAAGCCAGGGCGGTGAGGATGAACGAAGACCGCCATTGGGAGGCTTGGACGTGCACGGTGAGCCCTCGGCAGCACTGAGTTGCCAATCTTAGAGGGCCGAACTCCGATCGGTCTATCCCAAGGGCAGGGAGCAATCCCGGTTGCTGGCCAGCCCTGAGATCCAGGCCCTTCGGGCAGACGTGCGCATGATGCGGATGCGGCCGGGATGACCGCGCCCCTGCCGAACCGGGCGGGACTTGGATGGGGACACAAGGCACCCGGGGCGAGGAAGTCTCGGCGGGTGGAAAACAGGTTTGGGCCGGGATGCMGAAAGCGCATGCTCAAAGCAGCGCCAGGCCGATCCCGCTCGCAGCTGTCATCAGGACGACGATCCAGGGCGGGGCCTTCCAGATCGTGAGGAGGGCGAAACCGACAAGGGCGACAGCGAAGTCGCGCGCGTCCAGGATCGCGCTCGTCCAAACCGGGCTGTAGAGCGCAGATGCCAGGATGCCGACGACCGCGGCATTGGTGCCGCGCATGGCCGCCTGCGCGAGCGGCCGGGTGCGGAAGGCGTTCCAGAATGGCAGCGCACCCGTCACCAGCAGCAGTCCGGGAAGGAAGATGGCCGCAAGGCAGATCGCGGCACCGGCGAGCCCGTTGGGCAACGGCGTCATGGCCGCACCCAGATATGCGGCGAAGGTAAACAGCGGCCCCGGCACGGCCTGCGCCGCACCATACCCGGCGAGGAAAGCGCCAGGGCTGATCCAGCCAGGCTGCACCACGGCGACTTCCAGCAGCGGAAGGACGACATGGCCGCCGCCGAACACGAGCGCGCCGGAGCGGTAGAAGGCATCGAGGAGCGCCACCCCGTGCGCTCCCGTGGCCGTCGCCGCCAATGGCAGGCCTGCGAGCAGCACGAAGAACAGCGCCAAGGCCACGAAGCCGACTGGCCGCGATACCGAAAAGGTCAGATGGCCGGGCTGGATCGTCGCGGCGTCCCGACACAGCCACACGCCCGTCAGGCCGCCCGCGAGGATGGCCGCGATCTGGCCGAGCGAGCCCGGAAAGAAGACCACGACCAGGACGGCCCCGAGCGCAATGCCGGCCCTCGGCTTGTCCGGAGCGAGGGAGCGCGCCATGCCCCAGACTGCCTGGGCCACCACGGCCACGGCGACGAGCTTCAGGCCATGGATCAACCCTGAGCCGATGGGACCGCTGAAGACTGTCGCACCAAGGGCGAAGAGCACCAGCAGCAGGGCGGAGGGCAGCGTGAATGCGCACCAGGCCGCGAGCCCACCCAACGGCCCGCCCCGTAGCAGACCGAGCGCATAACCGACCTGGCTGGAGGCCGGACCCGGCAGGAACTGGCACAGGGCGACGAGATCGGCATAGCCGGTTTCATCGATCCATTTGCGCCTCACCACCAGCTCATCCCGGAAATAGCCGAGATGGGCGACTGGGCCTCCAAAGGAGGTCAGGCCGAGCTTGAGGAAGGTCCGCAACACTTCGCCCGGCGTGCCGGAAACGGCGGTCCGGGTCGCCTCGTTCGGCTCACCCGGTTGGGCCGGAGACGCTGAGCTGTTCTGCACGCTGCATTCCACTGACGACTGACCCGCCATGCGCTCTACCGCGCGAGAGGTCCGGGCGGAAGCCGCGAGCAGCCCCTGGACCGGAAAAAGCACAGTCCCGGAAATCCGCGACAGCCCGGACCCTGTTCCTTGCCCGCGAGCAGATCGGGCGCGCCGGCGCAGCCGCCCCCGAGCTGGTCTTTCAATTTCTGAACCGCGGCGCCAACGCGTTCCCACCGCTTCGGCAGGCCTTTGCTGCGGATGCGGCGYCGATGACCCGCGCAGCTCCCGACCGGGAGACCAGGGCGGCTCGCGCGAGCCGGCTTAATGGGACGGCTTCGCGTTCCCGCGCGTGTCGTCATGGGCGAGATAGCTCAGGACGCTGACGATGGGCTGAAGCACCGAGATGCTGGCGGCGTTGCCCTTGGTGTTCGCCAGGAGCTGGTCGTAGCGGGCCACGAGCTCGCCGCGTTGAACAAGGCCCTTGTCGATCAACAGGTCGAGGAGGGTTGTGACAATCAGGAACTGGCTGCTGCTCAGGTCTGCCAGGACGTCAGCGTCATCGTCGTGCGTCGCTCCGTCTCCCTCATTGAGCGACCAGCTGAACATTTTGAGGAACGTGCCGCAACGGCGGAATGAATGAGGGGGGCGACGCCCCGGCGAGCGGCGCAGATGAGAGCGGCGGGCGTCGGCGCAGGGCGGAATCGGTCCGAGCTTGTCCGGGCCTGTTGCTTGCCGGGGCCTGGTTCGATGTCAGTTCATGAGGCGGCGTCAACGGAACACAAGGGAGCGGCCACTAGGGCGCCCCGAGATCCAGCGCCATCAGGATGCTGTCGCGGTAGACACCATCGCGCTTCCAGTCGCGCCGGCGCCGTCCTTCGATCTGGAAGCCGAGCCGTTCATAGAGGGCGCGCGCCGCCTTGTTGTCGTGGAGGACCGAGAGTTCGATGCGCTCGAGCCCGCGCTGACGCGCCCGGTCGAGCGCGAGCGTGAGCAGGCGCCGGCCGAGGCCTAAGCCGCGATGGCTGGCGAGCAGCCCCATCCCTAGTTTGYCGACATGGGCGCGAACGGGGGAGGCATCCGGGATAATGTCGCACCAGCCGACAACCTCGCGATCGACTGCCACGACCCGCGGGGCGTTGGCCTCGCGCAGGCCGGCGATGAAATCCGCGTAGCGCTCGATCGGCGGCGCGCTCAGGCGCGAGAGCCAGCGCCCCTCGCGGGCGACGTCATCAAGGCAGCGGTGACAGCCGGCGAGATCGCTCTCGGCGGCATAGCGTATATCCACACTCATCTCAGTCCTCAGCCCAATACCCGCATGTCTCGGGCAGAATAGAGCCGTAAGCTGCGACCAAAGGGAAGGGCGGGGAGGGGTGTGAACTGACGAGCGGCCGCCCCTCGGGGCGGCGTTGAGCCGAAGCTCGGATTCAAACCGATCTCAGGCTTTGAAACCAGCATGTCTGGCTGCTCAACAGGAACAGCAGGGCGACACCGACGATACCGGTGACGAATGAAAGCCCCAACAGCTTCAGGCGAGTGTGCCGAAGCAAGGCTTGATCTTGCGGGGACGGCGTCGGCCCGGTCCAGCGACGACGCTGCACGCGATGAACGCCAACCAGGGCGAGGAATAGCGAGCCCCTGAAGTGAGTGCTGTCTTGCGATCGGGATCGCGCATTCCCGAGGATGCGGGCGGCGAAAAATAGGTTGATTGACGCAGCAACTGCCACAAATGCGTAGAAGGCAGGCGTTGCGATCTCGTTTGGAATGCAGGCGGACAATGGCGAGGCTCGGGCAAACGAGGCGATCTTCAGCGGATCATTCCAGAGCTTTGTGAGAAAGCCAAGCGACGCAAGCCCATACGGGCCCATGAGCTGACTGCCCCGCCTTACATGGCTCCACCCAAGGCACCTTGGCCGCTTTCAGCGGACCGAACCCTCTGCTCGCTCGCGCAGGCGGGCGGCGGCGAGTTCGGTCGCAAGCCGCCGCCGGTCGATGAAGGGCGCGATCTTCTGGCGCGTCGCCTCGACCAGGGCGGCTGAGGCCGAACGCGGCGATCCGCCGTCGAAGGGAGGTTTTGGGTCATATTCCATCTGCAGCTGGATCTCCCGGGCGATGTCCTCTCCCAGGAGATCGGCGACGACGGTGAGCGCAAAATCGATTCCCGACGTGACGCCCGCGCCCGTGATGCGGTTGCGGTCCTTCACGACACGCTCCGCGACCGGGATCGCGCCGAGCAAGGCAAGCTGGTCGATCGAGGACCAGTGCGAGGTCGCCCTGTAGCCCTCGAGCAGGCCGGCCGCGCCGAGCACCAGCGAACCGGTGCAGACGGAGGTCACCAGCTGACAGCCGGCTGCGATCCGCCTGAGAAAGCCGAGCGTCTCTTCGTCGCTCATCAGCTCGATCTGGCCGGGGCCGCCGGGCACGCAAATCAGATCGAGGGCGGCGCAATCGTCAAAGCGCATCGTCGGCAGAATCGACAGGCCACGGTCCGATGTAACCGGCTCCAGGGTTTTCCAAAGCAGATGAACCTTGGCCCCGGGCATGCGGAAAAACACCTCGGCCGGGCCTGTCAGGTCGAGCTGCGTCAATTTTGGAAAGAGAACCAAACCAATCTGCATCTCTTAGTCCCCGCTGGAAAGCCGGACGCACTTATAGCGTGCAGCGCGACGGCCGCCATGGGGGATGACATCGAAACCGGGAGACCAGAACTGCCGCGGTTCGCGTGCCGTGCTCAATGGGACGGTTTCGAGAGCMCTCGCGTGTCGTCATGGGCGAGATAGCTCAGCACGCTGACGATGGGCTGCAGCACCGAGATGCTGGCCGCGTTGCCCTTGCTATTCGCCAGGAGCTGGTCGTAGCGGGCCACGACCTCGCCGCGTTGAACAAGCCCCTTGTCGATCAACAGGTCGATCAGGGTTGTGACGATCAGGATCTGGCTGCTGCTCAGGTCTGCCAGGACGTCAGCGTCATCTTCGTGCATCGCTCCGTCTCCCTCGTGAGCGATCAGCTGAACACTTTGAGGAACCTGCCGCAACGACCGAGTGGATGAAGCGGCTTCGCCTGGCCGCGTTTGGCCGGCGGCCTTTCCATTTCTGAACCGCAGGGCAGCCCCCCGCCGTTCCCAAAGCTTCGGGCAGGTCTTCGCATGATGCGGAGGCCGCCGCGATGACCGCGCCGCCCCTGACCGGGCGGCTTTTTCATGCACGGAGCACAGACATGACGCGTCGCATCAGCGATGAAGGCCTGGCGCTGATCAAGCGCTGGGAAGGATGCCGGCTGACCGCCTATCGGGACGTGGCAGGCGTCCTGACGATCGGCTACGGCTCGACGGGGGCCCATGTCCGGCCGGGCCTGAAGATCACGCAGCAGGAAGCGGAACAGCTTCTGATCAAGGATCTCGCCCGGTTCGAGCGCGCCGTCGCGAGCCTGGTCAAGGTGCCGCTGAACGAGGGGCAGTTCGCGGCGCTCGTCTCGTTTGCCTTCAATGTCGGCGAGGGGGCGCTCGCCCGCTCGACGCTGCTGAAGACGCTGAATGCCGGCCAAGTCGCGGCCGTGCCGGGCGAGCTGATGAAATGGGTCCATGCCGGCGGGCGAAGGCTGGACGGCCTGATCAACCGGCGCTCGGCCGAGGCCGGCCTGTGGGCGCGCGGCTCGCATGTCTCCAGCAATACGGTTGCGGCGCGCCCCGCAAAACCCCCGGTCGTGACTGTAGACAATGCCATCAAGGTCGCGACGCCGCTCTCTGGCCTGCTCCAGGCCTTCACCAGCGGGCCGGCGCAGCTCGTGCTTGCGCTCGCCTTCGTGTGCGGGGGCGCCTTCCTGCTCTGGCGCTGGCATCGCGCGCAACAGGAGGCGGCGGCGTGAGCGTGCTTTCCGCACTCTGGAGCCGCTTTGCCGGGGCCATCGCCGCGCTCGGCGCGCTGCTCGCAATCCTGGTCGGAGCCTACGCGAAGGGCCGGCGCGAGGGGAAAGCAACCCTTCAGGCCGAGCAGGAGCGCGCTCGCCGAAAAGCCATCACTGACAAAGGGAAGCGTGACGATGAGATCGACAGTCTTGGCCCTGCTGCTCTCGATCAGCGCCTTCATCGCTGGCTGCGCCGGGATGGCCGGTGATTTCTGCGACACCGCCCGCCCGTTCCGCCCCTCTGCCCAGGCCGCGGCGGCGATGAGCGATCGCGAGAAGGCGGATGTCGTGAAGCATAACGAGCATGGCGAAAGGCAATGCGGATGGACGCCGTGAAACCCMGTCTCGATCTCGGCCTCGGCAACATCCTCTCGATCGGGATGACGGTCGTCTCGCTGGTCGCGGTCATCGTCACAGTCAGCCTGTCCTATGGCCAGTTGCGGGCCAAGGACGATGTCCACGACATGCGAATCGCCATCGTCGAGGCGCAGCTCGCCAAGCGCGAGAGCGCGGAGCAGGCGGCGAATAACCGCCTGTCGACGATCGAGGGCGATATCCGCGTGATCCGCCAGATCCTCGAAGGCGTGCGCCCGCCACCGCGATAGGCGCAACAGCCATCAGCCCCATTCATTTCGCCCGCCGGTCCCGTCATGGGGCCGGCGGGCGCATTTTTGCTTTTGGCGCGTCAATCCAGGTCCGCCGGCAGCGCCTGCAAGGGCAGGGGGCGAAGCAGACTACGCTCCGCCGAGAGACGCTCGCCTATCCCTGCGCCTTCCGGGCGACGAACAGCCCGATCTGCTTCTCGGCTTCGAGCACGCCGTTCCCCCGTGCGAAGGCGGCCTCGATCGCGTCGCGAAACCGGCCGAGCTCGGCCTCTGTCGCCCTGTCTCCCGGTGGATAGGAGGTGAGCGCCAGGAAGACGTCGTCCGGCTCGGTGATCCGCAGCTGCGCCGGCTGCCGGGCAAAGCTCACATTGCCAAAGCGCGCGCGCAGCAAGTCTTCGGCGGTCTCAAAGCCGAAACTTGCCCCGGACGGATCGACCGGGTCGCTGCCGAAGACCGTGGTGAGTTCGTAGAGCGCCCGCAGATTGCCGATATCGTTGGTCGTGACCGCGAGACAGCCGCCGGGCTTCAGAACACGCTCCATCTCGGCGATGGCCGCGGCGGGGTCGGGCAGATGATAGAGCATATGCATGGCGATGACGGCATCGAACGATGCGTCCGCGAAGGGCAGCGCTGTCGCGTCGGCTGCCTCGCCGCGGACCGATCCGAGCGACAGGGCCTGGCAGCGCCCGACCGCCTCTTGGACCATGCCGGGCGACAGATCGGCGAGCGTCAGGTTGATCGGTTGCGGCAGCGCGTCCACCGCACCGGCCCAGAACCAGCCCGGGCCGCAGCCGATATCGAGGACATGGTCGCCGGGGCGCAGCGGCAATTGCCCGGCCACCCATGGAAACCAGCCCGTCTCGGAGATGCTGTACTGGCTGTGGAGCCGGGCCCGCGCCGCAAGCTTGCGGTTATCGCGGTATTGCTCGGCATTGTCCGTGATGATCGCTGTCATGCGGCGTTCCCGATCCCTCGCGCGATCTGCGTGTCCGGCGCGAGCATAGGCAGCGCCGGCAACGGCCGCTACG
This sequence comes from Allobosea sp. 01N443, assembly GCF_056399325.1. Taxonomy (NCBI): domain Bacteria; kingdom Pseudomonadati; phylum Pseudomonadota; class Alphaproteobacteria; order Hyphomicrobiales; family Alloboseaceae; genus Allobosea; species Allobosea sp. 01N443. Next base: position 23,424 of record NZ_JBFTRC010000049.1, on the reverse strand, counting down.
GGGCGAGGGCCCCCCGGTTTCGTGCGGAGGAGGAGGATTGGATCGGCCTCCCGCCACGCAAGCTCCGTGTGGGTATGCCCCTGGACCTGCGCCAACGCCCCCGCGCCGGCGCTCACGGCGTGATCGCCACCTTCAGCACGCCGTCGCGCTGGTGGCCGAAGAGCTCGTAGGCGGTTTCGATCTCGTCGAGCGTGAAGCGATGGGTCACGAGCGGCTTGAGATCGACACGCCCCGAGGCGACGACGCTCATCAGGCGGCGCATCCGCTCCTTCCCGCCCGGGCAGAGCGTCGAGACGATGCTGAGATCGCCGAGGCCCGCCGCGAAGGCATCGAGCGGGATGGCGAGGTCGCCGGAATAGACGCCGAGGCTCGACAGCGTCCCGCCCGGTCGCAGGACGCGCATCGCGGCCTCGAAGGTCTGCTGCGTGCCGAGCGCCTCGATCGCGACGTCGACGCCACGTCCGTCCGTCAGTGTCATGATCTGCTCGACCGGGTCGCCCACCTTGAAGTCGACCACGTGATCGGCGCCGAGCGCTCGCGCGACCGCTAAGCGGGCCGCAACGGTGTCGACGCCGATGATCGTGCTCGCGCCCATCAGCCTGGCGCCGGCGACAGCGCACAGGCCGATCGGGCCGAGCGCGAAGACGGCCACGGTATCGCCGATCCTGACGCCGCCGCGCTCCGCCCCCGAGAAACCCGTCGACATGATGTCGGGGCACATCAGGACCTGCTCGTCGGTCAATTCGTCGGGGACAGGCGCGAGATTGGCGATGGCGTCCCTGACGAGCAGGTATTCCGCCTGACAGCCATCGATGGTGTTGCCGAATTTCCAGCCGCCCGCGGCCTTGAAGCCGTGGCGCGTTCCCGGCCCATCCTGCGAGCCGCAACCGCAGAGGCATGCATAGCTGTGTCCGCTCGGGGTGATGGCGCCGGCGATCACGCGCTGCCCCTCGGAATAGCCCTCGACGCCCGATCCGAGCTTCTCGATGACGCCGACCGGTTCATGACCGACGATCAGGCCCTTCTCGACCGGATACTCGCCCTTCAGAATGTGGATATCGGTGCCGCAGATCGTCGTAGTCGTGATCCTGACGAGCGCGTCGGTCGGCCCTACATCGGGAATCGCCTTGTCCTCGAGGACGATCCGGTTCTTCCCAACGAACACGGCAGCCTTCATCTTGGCCATGGCTTGGCTCCTTCCATCATCCGCAGGACAGAGGGGACGTGGTCGGACCGGCGACGATGCTCGCTCTGCCGTCGGCCTTTCCGGCCAAAGCCCCGGAGATAACCTTTACCAGCTCACCTTGATCCCGAGCCGGCCGTCATAGGCGTGCGAGCGCCCGTCGAAACCGATCGAGTAGCCGGCGGTGGCGTAGAGCGCGGTGTTGCGGGTGAGCTGCGCGTCGATGCCGGCCTTCAGCTCGGCCCAGGCGCCGCCGAGGTCGGAGCGGAAGGGAATGAAGCCGGTCGCCGAGGAGAACGAGGTTTTGGGATTGCCCAAAAACTCGTTCCACAGGCTGGCTTTCAGCCAGGCGGTCATCAGGCGCGGCCTGGCGCCGGGCGTCGCCTCCTCAAGCGTCCAGCTTTTCGCGAGACGCGCGCCGATGCGCCCGGCCAGCGACTCCGCATCGGAGAAGCGCACCAGCGCCGCGGTGTCCAAAGCCGAGCCGCCTGCCACCGTCTGGTAGACCAGCTGCGCCTGCGGTTCGAGGATGAAGCCGTTGCCGAGCTGGAGGGGATAGCCGCCCTCGAGCGAGGCGGCGAAGCCGAACGTGTCGCGGTTGAGCACGAAGCCGCGTTTGGAATCGGCCTTGGCATCATACCAGGTGCCCTGGAGGACGCCGTCGAGATACCAGCCCGAGGGCCCGAAATGCGTCCAGTAGGCGCCGAGCGAATAGGCGTCGCTGCTATTGGTCCCGGCTTTGATGCCGTTGAAATGCGTGACGTCGCCCTCGATCCGGCCGATCGCRCCATAGATGCCGGCATGGTCTCTGCTGCCGTCGGCGCTGACGCTGCGATAGAGGTCGAGCCCGGCCTGGAAGGCGTAGAGGTCGTAATCGTAACTCGGGCCATTGCGAAAGATGCCGCCTGGCCCGCCATCATGGTTGCTGTGCTGGCCGATGATCCTGGCCCAGCCTGATGAGGCATAGGAGCGGCCGGGCGCCGTGGCGCTCGCCGGCAACTGCACCACGGTCGTGCAGCGGAAATTCTTCTCGGGGTTCTTGCACCAGATCGTGCGCTCTTCGGTCACTGCAGGCGCCTCCAGCGGGCGCAATTCGCCGACGCGCTCATGCAGGCTGTCGATCAGTGTGCGGCCATAGATCAGCTGCATCGCGGGCAGGGCGGCGTAGAGCGAGGTCTCCYGCCGGAAGTTGGGGACCGGATCATCCGGTCCCGGATTGAGATGCGAGCGCAGGTACCAGTTGTCGGGACCCGAGGCATCGACGCTGCTGCGGAAGAGCAGGTATTCATAGGGGCCGGCGACGACGGGCCGCCCCAGCGTGAAGGCGCCAGTTGCGGTCGTGCCGCCATTGATCGCGTCGACGACCAGGATGCCGTTGCTGCGCGTCAGGTCGCCGGCGCCGGTCGTGTTGGCGATCAGCAGCGGCGATGAGCCCGTGGCGCGGCCGCCATCGATGATCAGTCGGTCGGAGGGGGCGCTGTCATTGCCGAGGAAGGTGTTCAGGCCGAGCTGGCCGCCTTCGCCGAGATAGTTCACCACCGTCAGCGTCTTGTAGCTTGCAAGCAGGGTCGGGTCGCCGCCGGGCGGGGTGTACTGGATCAGGCTCGGGTCATTGACGAGATTGGTCAGGTTCGAATTGCCGGTCATGATCCAGGTGCTGTCGACCAGGGTCACGTTCGAGACGCTGCCGGGCGCGGTGAAGGCCGAGCCGGTGACGGTCGAGCGCGTCACCGTGACGTTGGCGAGGCCAGGCACCACCGGGAGCGCGGTCGGCGGCGGCAACCCGGGCAGGGCGCCGGGAAGCGGCAGGTCGGGATCAGGATCCGGCAGGTCGGGAACGCCGCCGAGCGGAGGGAGCTGGGTCAGCGGCGGGAACGCGAGGCTGCTGCCGACGCGCAGCCACTCGCCGCTGCCACCCGCGGTCGAGCCGGTCAGGCTGACATTGCCGTTGCCGGCAACACCGATCGTCGGACCGCTGACATTCGTCAGCGTGCTGTCGGTGAACTGCGCGTTCGAGACGGCTCCCGGCGCACCGATGACGAAGAGCGCCGCCGATTGCGCGCCCGTCGCCGTCACACTCGCCTGGTTGCCGATGATCAGGCCGCCGGCTTCGGCGACGGAGCCATGCGCGGTCGCGCCCGTCGCCAGCACCGAGGTCTGGTTCATCGTCACCGAGGTCGGATTGTCGCGCGAGAGCGTGCCATGCGAGCTTTCGCCGACCGTGAGCACGGTCGTGCGGTTGGCGATCACCGCCGCTTCGCCACGCCCGGTGATCGGGCGCGTGCCGTAATCGCCGAGCACGGCGCGCAGCCCGACCGCGTTGTTGCCTCTGGTGGTGATCGCGGCATCGTTCACGGTGGCGGTCGCCTTCGGCGCGGAGATATCGTTGCGCGACTGCGCGGTGACGCCATGTGCCAGGTTGCCGGAGGTCTCCAGGACAAGGTTGCTTGCGGTCAGGTTCGCGACGAATTCCGCCCCGGTCTGCTCGGTGACCGAGAACAGGCCGATGCCGCTGACGCCGCTGGTGGTGATCCTGTTGTTGGAAATCGTCACCGTGCCGCCGTCATCGGCGACGACGCCCATGGCAATGAAGCCCGATGTCGTCACGCTGGTCCCCGTCGCGGTCAGCACGCCGCCCGGGTTGCGGCCGACGAGGCCGTGTGGGCGCGCGCCTGCCCTGACCTCGCCGCCGGTCGTCTCGACGCTGCCGCCATTCAGGGTGATCGAGCCGTTGAGATCGGCGATCACACCCATGGCATTGTCGTTGCCCGAGGTCCGGACGGCGACATTGGTTGCCGTCACCGTGCCGCCCCCGGCCGCCGTGATGCCGGGGCTGTCGCGTCCGTTCGTCGAGGAGGAGCCGCCGGTCATGGTCGCGGTCGCGCCATTGATCACCCGCAGCCCGTAGCTGATCACGGCGGCGCCGCCCGTGCCCTGGATCTGCGTGTTGGTCAGCGTGATGGCAGAGCCGGCATCCTGGACCAGCACGGCGTTCGGGCCGGCGGAACTCAGCGAACTGTTGCTGAAACTGCCGGTGCCGCCGGTGAAGAGGAAAACCGCGTTGGCGCGGGTTCCTGCCGCCGTGACGGTCGTGCCGGAGACGGTGGCCTGCGATCCCGCGCCCTCGACCGAGATGCCGGTGCCGCGCTGGCCTGTCGTGGTGATCGTGCTGTTCACCACCTGGGCCGAGCCTCCGGAGAGTACGCGTATGGCTGACGCGGGATCAGTGTCTGCGCTGGAGGTGCCGCTCGTGGTGAGCGTGCTGCCGGCGAGCGAAATCGAGCCGCCGATCTCGGCCCGGGCGGCGCTCGCAAATGCGCCGGTCGTGGACAGCGTAATACCGGTCCCGATGATCGTGCTCCCCGCGCCGGTGGAGAGCAGGGCATGACTGCCGATGTTTCCGGCAACGATCTGAGCGCCGCTGGTGGTGACCTGGGTCGTGTCGGCCAGGACTATCGTGCCGCCGCCTTGCGCGAGCACGCCGAACGAGCCCCGGGAGGCCGTGCTGACGGTGCCGCCGACGAGGTCGATCCGGCTGCCGGTGCCTGTGGCAACCACCGCGTGGTTGGAACTGCCGTTGCCTCCGCCAAGCGTTGCAACATTGGCGGCGAGCGCAAAGACAGTTCCGCCGCCGCTGGCAAGGATCGCGAGATTGTCGGTGACCGCGACCGCCCCGGTGCCGAGCGTTATGTTCGCGCCGTTCGCAGAGATATGGCTTCCCGCGCCGGATGAGACGAGCCCGCGCTGGCCGGTGGCGGCCTGTACGGTCGCCAGGGTGCTGCCATCGAAGTTGATCACGCCGCCATCGACGGCTTCGGCGCCGATATAGTTTCTCGGGGCCGCACCCGGTCCGAGATTGATCGTCACGCTGTTTGCACTGATCTGCCCACCGGGATTTGTCGCCCGCAGTCCTGGCGTCGCGGCCGAAATCACCGTGATCGTCGAGCCCAATGGCACGACACAACTCGTGCCGTTCACCGCGACCGGCCCAGGCGGGCAGGCTTGTGCCTGGGCCGCGCCAGCCCCGAGCAAGGGCAGCCCGCAGCTACCGAGGAGCAGGCGCGCGCCCCAGGGCCAGGATTGGGAAAGCCTCGCTTTGCGTGCCGCCATCGCCCCCTCCCGTCACCGCGGCCGTTCGACGGCCGCCTCATGGCGCCCGGTTTCGGGCGCGGCAGGACTCAGATCAGTGGTCGAATCGGTTCGGGCCTGGAGAAGGCCGTGAAGGCCCGCAGCCATGCCGCAATGCCGCTTTGCGTCCCGAGACGCGGTATCAAAAGGAAAAGATGCTGCCGCCTCGCGGCAGGAGGCCATCGCAGTCGTCGTCGCCATCCACACCCTCCGCCAGGGACCGTGAATACAGACGTCAGGCGCTGCTTGGCGCCACCGCGTCATATTTCGCCCGATTCGATGTTCCTGTCGAGGTTCTGTGGCTAAGTTTCTGAATTCGATGACGATCGTGTCTGAAAAATTACAAGCAAAGCGCTCAAAATTTACCCGATGACTTCACGCAAATCTGCCGATACTGGCTGAAGCGCTCCACTTCCAAGATGTCGAAGCCGGGCCGCTTCCGGGATCTTTGCCGCAGCACGTACGCGCGCCGCGCTGGCATGGATTGCGTGTGTTCTGCTGGCGCGCGAGCCTCCGACGCGGCATTGCTTCTCCCCAAGACGGCCTCTCCGAAACGGCCCTTCACCTGAGGACCCTGATGACCATCGCTCAGACATTCGACCAGTGGATCGACCGCCGCGGCACGCATTGCGCGAAATGGGACACGATGGAGACCCATTACGGGGTTTCGCCCTCCGGTGGGCTGGCCATGTGGGTGGCCGACATGGATTTCCRGCCGCCGGCCTGCGTGCAAGCTGCGGTCGAGGCCATGGCGGCGCACGGCATCTACGGCTATTTCGGCGATGAGCGGGCGAGCAACGACGCCATCCGCTGGTGGATGAAGGCGCGCCATGGCTGGGAAGTCGATGAGAAGGCGATCTTCACCACGCATGGGCTGGTGAACGGCACGGCGCTCTGCGTCGATGCCTATACCAAGCCGGGCGAGGGCGTCATCGTGATGACCCCGGTCTACCACGCCTTCGCCCGCATCATTAAGGCGGCGGGGCGGCAGGTCGTCGAATGCAAGCTCGTGAACGGGGGCGGTCGCTACCTCCTCGATATCGCCGGCTGGGATGCGCAGATGACCGGCAACGAGCGCATGCTGCTGCTCTGCTCGCCGCATAATCCCGGCGGGCGGGTCTGGACCCGCGACGAGCTGCGCGAGATCGCACAGTTCTGCGTGCGTCACGACCTGATCCTGGTCTCCGACGAGATCCACCATGATCTCGTCATGCCCGGCCACAAGCACATCGCGATGCCCGTGGCGGCGCCCGAGATCATCGACCGCCTGGTGATGATGACCGCGACGACCAAGACCTTCAACATCGCCGGCTGCCATTCCGGCAATGTCATCATCCCCGATGAGGCGCTGCGGGCTCCGTTCCGGGCGCGGATGAACGCGCTCGGCATCTCGCCGAACTCGTTTGGCATGGCGATGGCGACCGCCGCCTACAGCCCCGAGGGCGCGGCCTGGGTCGACGAGCTCGTCGCCTATCTCGACGGCAATCGCCGGCTCTTCGACGAGGGCATCGACAGCATTCCCGGCCTGCGCTCGATGCCGCTGGAGGCGACCTATCTCGCCTGGGTCGATTTCTCCGGCACCGGCATGGAGTCAAAGGAGTTCATCGCAAGGGTCGAGAAACAGGCGAAGATCGCAGCCAGCCATGGCGCGACCTTCGGCTCCGGCGGCGACAATTTCCTGCGCTTCAACCTGGCGACGCAGCGCGCCAATGTCGCCGAGGCCGTCTCGCGCCTGAAGGATGCCTTCGCCGACATGCAGTAGGAGCGGCCTTCCACCGCCTCCCGATGAATGACGTCGCGATGTCCCGGCCGGTCATCGCGGCGCAGCCGCGCTGGTCGTCCTGCGGGCCGGGCCGGTGGGGTTGCGCCAGTCGCGCTTTGAAAGCCGCAACGTCCGGTCCATGGTCCGCCTCGCGTTGGGGAACGTCCGGGCGCGCATTCCCATTCCGGGGCGGAGGAATAATCGATGAAGCAATGTTCTTTGGCGGGGCTGGTGGTGTCCATCGGCCTGGCGCTGGCCKRGTGCCAGTCGACCACTGACGCCGTTCAGAACAAGGAAGACATGCTGTCGGCGGCGGGCTTCGTTCCCCAGCCCGCCAATACGCCGGAACGCCTGGCGACCTTGCGCAAGTTCCCGCCCAACAAGTTCGTCCAGCAGGTCAAGAACAACCAGATGGTCTATGTCTATGCCGACCCGATCGTCTGCCAATGCGTCTATTTCGGCGACCAGACGGCCTATGCCCAGTTCCGGCAGATGGTGTTCGCCAAGAAGCTGGCCGACGAACGCCAGATGACGGCGGCGATGGCGCAGGATGCCTTCGATTTCGGGCCCTGGGGCGGCCCGGGCTTCATGTTCTGAGCCAAGCATCGGCCCGAAAACTGGATTGCGGTTTTCGGGCCAAGCCGATGCAAACACAGATGCTTAGCTCATCGGCACGAAAACTGGATTGCGGTTTTCGGGCAAGCCGATGCAAACACAGATGCTTAGCTCATCGTCCCGAAAACTGGATTACGGTTTTCGGGACGGTCCGATGAGCTGAGGGCGAGGGCGCCGATCTCCGTGCCACCCAGTCGCTGACCGAAATCGTGGCGCGGGCTCGCCCCGCGCTGCAATCAGGCGCTGCTGCCCCTGCGGGAAAGGGCAGGCTCCGGGATGCTGGCCCCTCCGTCCGATCCCGCCCCGCGGCCCGCGCCATGGCTGGGACGTGCTGCAGCGTCCGCTCCGGCGGGGGCGCATCGCGACGGCCGCGCTCGGTTATGCGGCCCTGATGATGCGCAAGCGCGGAAGAGTTTTTTACGCGCAATACGTGCGGATACTGTCGGATTTCCCCCAGTGCCGGGACGTTGTGGCCTAGCTCCACAATAATGTGTAACCTTTGCGCAACCTGCCGGGGTGGATTGGCGTTCCCTTGCAGGTGAAGTGGAGACGTAATGGTCCGCTAAGACCGCCTGAACAGGCGTCTATTAAATGCGCAACGAGATCGAAACCGCACCGAAGGACGGGACATTCGTCATCCTCGAGGATGATTCGAGTGGCATCTATGACGTTGCTCACTGGATGGCGGCGACAGGCCAGTGGATCGGCAAGAACGATGAGCCGATCACGATCACGCCGACGCATTGGCACCCATTGGCTCATGACAATTACTTCCTTCTCGAGGGCGAAGGACCGGATGATCGCGCCACGGAGCGCCGCTCGAGGCGACGCCTCTATCTGCCGATCGCCGCCGCCGCGCTCGTCGCTGCGGCGCTGCTGTTTTTCTATTGGATCGGCGGCCTGGTTCAGCGCGACGATGGCGGCAAGGCCGGGCCGCAGGTCGCGATGCGCGCCCCGTCGCCGGACCGGAACGCGAAGAGCCCGCCTCCAGCGCCGCGAACGGGCGAATCCAGCCGGGCCAACGCGCCGGCGGACATCCGGCAGCTGACCACGGCGCCGGCGCCCGATGCGCAGAAATCCCCGAATTCCCGGCCGCCCGAAACCCGGGTGGAAGATCCGGTCGAGGCCGGGCGCACCCTCGAACAGCTGGACGTGCTGCAATTGCGGGCCCAGGCCGCGAAATCCGCGGAAGCGCTCCGACGGGAGCGCGAACAGGCTGCAAATCTGACGCAACAGGTCGCTGCTGCGCGGCAGGAACTCACTGACAGCACTGCGCAATATCGCCAGGCCCTCGAAGGCGAACGGGCCCGCAGCGCCGCACTGGCTGGCGAACTGGCGAAGGCGCAGCGCGACGCCGGGATGCAGGCCGAACACATGCGCAAGGCCGGCGAAGACGCCGCGCAACTGAAGCAGGCGGAGGTCGCAAGGGCCGCGGCCTCGCTTGGACAGGAGCGCGAGCAGGCGGCTGCGCTGGCGCGCGAGGTTGCCGCAGCGCGGGAGGCACTGAGCGCGGACACCGAGCAGCAGCGTCAGGCGCTCGAGGCGGAACATGCCCGCAGCAGCGCCTTGGCCGACCAGCTGGCGTCGGCGCAGCGCGATCTGGAGATGCAGGCGGCACAACTGCGCAAGGCGGGCGAAGAGGCCGAGCAGCTGAAGCTGGAGCGCGAGCGGGCGGCCGCGCTCGCAGGTGAGGTTGCCTCGGTGCGGCTGGAGTTCACGGCCGGCACGACGCAGCAGCGCCAGGCGCTCGACGAGGAGCGCGCCCGCAGCGCGGCGCTCGCGGGCGAATTGGCGAAGGCGCAGCGCGAGAGGCAGCTGCAGATCGCAGAGCTGAGCAAGGCGAGCGACGAGGCGGCGAGGCTCAGGCAGGCAGAGGTCGCCGGGACCGCAGACGCCGCCAAGGCTGCGGACGCGTTGAAGCAGGAGCGTGAGCAGGCCGYCGCTCTCGTACAGCAGGTGGCGGCGGCGCGGCAGGAGCTTTCTGCCGGCACGGCGCAGCAGCGCCAGGCGCTCGACGAGGAACGCGCCCGCAGCGCCGCGCTCGCCGGCGCTCTGGCGAAGGCGCAGCGCGAAATCGAAACGCAGGCGGCGCAGCTGAGCAAGGCGAATGCGGATGCCGCAGGGCTCAGGCAGGCACAGTCCGAAACCAATGCGGATGCGCAGGGGCAGGAGCGCGGGCAGGCGGCGGCCCTTGCCGCCGAGGTTTCAGCCGCGCGCGAGGCGCTGGCGACGGGCACGGCGCAGCAGCGCCAGGCGCTCGAGGAGGAGCGCTCCCGCAGCGCGGCACTCGCCGGCGAACTGGCGAAGGAGCAACGCGAAGCCGGATTGCAGCTGGCGGAACTGCGCAAGGCGAACGAGGAGGCCGCAGGGCTCAGGCAGGCGGAGGCCGCCAGGACGGCAGACGCCTCCAAGACTGCGGACGCGCTGAGGCAGGAGCACGAAAGGGCGGCAGCGCTCGCGCTTCAGGTCACGGCGGCGCGCGAGACATTGGCCGCGAGCACGGCGCAGCAGCGTCAGGCGCTTAACGATGAGCGCGCCCATAGCGTTGCGCTCGCCGCCGAGCTGGCGAAGGTGCAGCGTGAAGCGGGGACGCAAGCTGCAGCGTTGCGCAAGGCCAGCGAGGATACGACGCAGCTGAAGCAGGGGGAACTGGCGAAGACCGCAGACGCGCTCAGGCAGGAGCAGGAGAAAGCCGCCGGGCTGGCGCGGGAGATTGCAGCAGCGCGCGAGGCCCAGGCCACGAGCGCGGCGCAACAGCGCCAGGTGCTCGAGGAGGAGCGCGCCCGCGGCGCCGCACTCGCGGACGAATTGGCGAAGGCGCGGCGCGACGCCGGGGTGCAGGTCTCGGACCTGCGCAAGGCGGGCGAGGAGGCGGGAAAGCTCAGGCAGGCGGCGGAGAGCGCCGCGGCGGAACTGCGCCAGGCTCTGCAGGACGAGCGCGGCAGGGCGGCTGCGCTGGCGCGGGAACTCGAGGCGGCGCGGCGCACGGCGGTGGCGCGCGCCACGCCCCAGCCTGCGCCGGCCAGTCAGGCCTCCAGCCAGGCCGCGAACCAGGTCACCAGGCCGGCCGCGTTGGCCGAGCCCGTTGCACCGCCAGCGCCGCCGCAGTCACCGCCGGTCGCCAGCGAGGCAGAGGCGACGCGGCTGATTGCGCGCGCCAGCGTCCTGATCGGGCAGGGCGATATCGCCTCGGCGCGGATCGTGCTCGAGCGCGCCGCGGAAACCGGCAGCGCCCGGGCGTTCTTCATGCTCGCGGAAACCTATGACCCCGCCATCCTCTCGACCTGGCGGACCTATGGCACACGGGGCGAGGCGGCGAGGGCGCGCGAGCTTTATGCGAAGGCGCAGGCCGGCGGCATCCCGGAGGCGAAGGAGCGCTTGAACGGCTTGCGTCAGTAAAACGCCCGGGCGGGGGCGGAGACGGCCGAATGGCCGAATGGGGATGCCAAAGGGGAGTTCGGGAATGACGCTGTTTCCAGGACGATGCCTGTGCCTGCTCGCCGCCTTGACCCTGTTTGTCCCGGCGCTCCCGCCAGGCGATCTGCAGGCGCAGACGACACGGCTGGAGGCCGTGCGCGGGGCTGCGCCGCGGCGCGCGCCGACCTTTGAGGCGGAAAAGGAGCGGATGAATGCCTGGACCGTCGGTCTCGCCGGCGGCCTGATCGAGGGGGCGCCGCTGCGCTTCGCGGCGGAGATGGCGCGCGTCGTCGATGACGGGCCGAACCTGCATGTCCTGCCGATCGTGACCAGGGGGCCCACCGAGAACCTGAATTCGCTGCTCTATCTGCGCGGGATCGACACCGCGATCATCAATTCCGACGCGCTGGACGAATACAGGAACCAGATGCCGCAGATCCGGCGGCAGATCACCTATGTGCTCAATCTCTTCCCCTCGGAGCTGCACATCTTTGTCCGGCCGGAGATCCAGAGCCTGCAGGACCTCGCCGGCAAGAAGGTGAATTTCAACACGCTGGGCACGGCTGCCGCCTATTCCGGCCCGCTGATCTTCAGYCGCCTCGGCATCAACGCCGAGAAGACCTTCATCCCCCACCCGATCGCGCTGGAGCAGATGCGCAAGGGCGAGATGGCGGCGGTCGTCTTCATCACCTCCAAGCCCGTCGATGCCTTCGTGCGTGGCCGTTTTGAGCCGGGATTCAAGTTCCTCTCTGTTCCCTATGACAGCAAATTCGAGGATTATTATCTGCCGGCCGTGCTGGAGGCGGGCGAATATCCCGGGCTGATCAAGGCCGGCGAGCGCGTCCCGACCATCTCGGTGCCGACTGCGCTCGTCGCCTTCAACTGGCAGCCCCAGACCAACCGCTATCAGCGCGTCGCCCGTTTCGTCGACACGCTGTTCAACCGGATCGACCAGCTCCAGGCGCCGGGCTTCGACCCGAAATGGAAGTCGATCAACCTGGCCGCGACCGTGCCCGGGCTCGAGCGGTTCTCGGCGGCGCAGCAATGGCTCGATCGTCAGGCGCGCGCCCCGCGGGCGCTGCAATGAAGGCCTTCGCGCTCTCCGTCGCCTTCGCCGCCGCAAGCGGGATCGCGCTCGCGCAAGGCGCACCCAATGCGGCGCCCGACCCGATGGCGCATCTGCGAGCCTGCTCCCAGATGGCGCAGGCCGAGCGGCTGAAATGCCTGGACACGCTCTCGCAGCGCCTGGAGCCGGCGGCGCCTCAGGCGCGCGGGGGGGAGAACTGGATCATCAGTGAAACCACCTCGCCGGTGAATTATAGCCCGATCGTCACCGCCACCGCGGCTGCCCGCACCGGTTCCGACGGCGCGCTGAGCCAGCTCGCCATCCATTGCCGTGGCGGCCGCACCGAGCTCGTCGTCACAGGCCCCGCGCTCGCCAAGGGCGGCACGGACTACACCATCTCCTACCGCGTCAACGACGGCCAGTCGGTGCAAGCGGCGGCCGCGCAGCCCTCGTTCGGCGCCGGCGTCGCCTTCAAGGGCGATGTCGCGCAGCTCCTGCTGGCGCTGCCGGACGAGGGCGACCTCGCCATTCGTCTCGCTCCGCGTGTCGGCGCTGCCCATGACGGCACCTTTGCGCTCGGCGGGCTGAAGCGGGTGAGGGAGAAGGTCGCCGCGGCCTGCAACTGGCCGGGCGCCATCGCCAGGCCGCGGAACCCGTAGTCTTCGCCCAAGCCTTCTCGCCCAAGCCGTCGCCGAACTCGTCGCAAACCACGGGAGATGAAGACCATGACTGGATATGCCAAGGCCATGAGGGTCTCGCTGGCCGGCCTCGCAGCGTTGCTGATCGTCGTGCCGCCGGCGCTGGCGCAGCCGAAGAAGCAGGTGACGGCGCAGGCCGCAAAGCCCGCGGCGGAAAAGAAGCCGCACCAGCTCATCCTGCAGGTCAACACCAACGAGCCGGCGACGATGAATCTCGCGCTCAACAACGCGACGAACGTGGCGCAATACTACAAGGACCTCGGCGAGAAGGTGGAGATCGAGATCGTCACCTTCGGCCCCGGCCTGCACATGCTGCGTGAGGATACCTCGCCGGTGAAGGCACGGATCAAGGCGATCACGGCGAGCACGCCGTCGATCTCATTCAAGGCTTGCGGCAACACCCAGGAGAACATGAGCAAGACGGAAAACAAAGAGATCGGCCTGATCCCCGAGGCGACGCTGGTCAAATCCGGCGTCGTGCGCGTCATGGAACTGCAGGAGAAGGGCTGGACCTATGTCAGGCCCTGAAGCATCGGCGACCAAAAGTGGATTGCGGCTTTTGGCGCAGCCGATGCCCGTCACAACTGCGTGCTAGCGGGGAGAGCGCGCGGCGTCGTGCCAGGCGCTCCCCCACCAAACCTCTCCGCAACGGAACGTCCCCGTTGCCGAGAGTGTCCTGCGAATGGCCGCGGCCGATCAGTCGCTCGCTGAGCGCTCTGCGGAGACCAGCAGCATCATCGGCCGCTCGCATTCCGCCGCCAGGCCCGGGTTCTCGGCGATCTGATCGGCTGTCGGGGCAAATTCCTCGACCTGGCGGATCGAAAATCCCGTTGCGATCAATGTGTTGAGCGTCGTGGCTAACGTCCGGTGATATTTGAGCACGCCGTCGGTGAGCCAGTTGGTCCGGCGCTCGCCTTCGATCGCATAGCGGTTCACCGGCCAGGTCTTACGGCCGTCCTCGTCGGTCCACCAGCGCGGATGCGTAGCCGCCATGTAGATCGGGTGTTCGATCGTGAACACGAACTGGGAGCCTGGCGTGAGGGAGCGATGCACCATGCGCAGCAGGCGCCCGAAATCCGCGATATAGTGGAAGGTCAGCGCGCTGAAGGCGAAGTCGAACGCAGCCTGGGGCAGGTCGAGCAGCTCGAGATCGGCGATTGCGTACGCGACGCCCGCGTCGGAGGTATCCGCGATCGCCCGGGCGATCATTTTCTCGGAGACGTCCAGTCCGAGCACGGACCCGGCCCCGTGCTCGCGCGCCCACCGGGCAAACCAGCCGAAGCCGCAGCCGAGATCGACGACGCGCTTGCCCGTCAGGCCGGGCAGCATGGCGCGGATCGCCGGCCATTCCGGCGCGCCGGCCAGACCATGAACCTGTCGGGGAAGCTGGCTGTAGCCGGCGAAGAATTTTGGATCGTCATAGATGTTCTGTGCCACGTCTTTCACTCCATCACATTCAGATGGACGAGGCACAGGCGTGAAATTGGCCCCGTCCGTTTCCGGCGAGGCTGCAGGGGCGCGATACGCGTGTGTTAACGCAGCGATCGGCTGTCCCGCATCCCGCCTGTTGGGATGCCGGCAGCGCGGGCAACGATATGCGTATCCGTCTCGACCATCCCGGATTTATCGGGAACGGCACGATTCCTGTCAACGTCGCAGCGCGGTCCAATCCCCCGGGGTCAATCGGCGGCCGCTGCAGCGGACTTTCCCGGCACCCGAGACGATTGCGCCCCTGTAGGCCCGATTGGCCATTGCCTGCCATGAACCGTGTCGCTACCGAACGGCAGGAACGGCGTCTGAAGAGAACGAATCGCCGGGGTTGGGGGACTGACGATGAAGCTCTTGGTTGCTGTGTTGGGTTGCGCGGCTTTGGTTGGCGGCTGTGCCGGTGCATCGGCGACACGAACCTCGCGAACACCATGATGATCGACGCCGGCGCTGCGCCGGCCTGCGGCCCTCAAGGGGCGGCAAAGGTCGCAGCCAAGAGCGCCGCGATCGAGACGATCAGGGCAGGCTACGACCGCTACATCATTGGCGGCGCAGCGTCTCAGAACAATGTCTCGGTCAGCCAGATGCCGGGGAGTTTCCAGACCAGTGGCTCGTTCTCCGGCAACACCTATCAGGCCAGGAGCACCTATGTTCCTGGCCCGRCCATCGTGAGCGGCACCCATGACAGGCAGCTCGCGGTGATGATGTTCAAGAACGGTGAGCCGGGCTATCAGAACGCCCTCGACGCGCGGGAAGCCCTCGGCCCGGAATGGCCAGAAATCGTCAAGAACGGGATCCGGACCTGTCTTTGATCCGTTTCACGCATCTCGCATCCCGCTAGCTATCGTCATCCCGTTTTGGATGGCGCCAGCCTGCGAGTGCGCAAGCTGCCACCTATCCTTACTACGGCCATTTCAGTCCGCAGATCGTCCGCTCCGGTCGTTGACGTAACGCAAGGCTGGATTTAACCCCGCTCTTCCCCGGTATGGGGCCACAGCTTTTGCGGGGGGCGGGGGCAGCGATGCGAATGACGATAGACGGCGCGCACGAGATGGCGCGCCACGCCGTGCTGGCCGCTGGAGGCAGCGATGCTGTCGCGGCAGCGCTCGCGGATGCGACGATCGCTGCGGAAGTGTCGGGTCGTCCCTCTGTCGGGTTCGCGCATCTCCTGGACTATCTCGATAGCCTCGCGGCCGGGCGGATCGCGGGCTCCGTCACCCCGGAGGTCAGCTTTCCGACCTCGGCCTCGATCCGGATCGAGGCCGGGGGAGGCATCGCCCAGCTCGGTTTCGATCTCGCCTTTGCTGAATTGCAGGCGCGCGCCGGGCTCTACGGCCTCGCGCTGCTGATCCAGGCGAACAGCTACACGGTCGGCGAACTCGGCTACTACACCCGCCGTCTCGCCGAAGCAGGATTGATCGGGCTTGCCCTTGCCAATGGGCCGGCGCTGGTGGCGGCGGGCAAGAGCCAGGAGGCCGTCTACGGCACCAATCCGCTCTCCTTCGCCGCGCCCGTCGCGGGCGGCCAGCCTTTGGTCATTGACCAGGCCACGAGCGCGACGGCCTTCGTCAATATCAGGCAGGCCGCCGAGACCGGCGAGGCGATACCGCCGGGCTGGGCCGTGGATGCGAGCGGCCAGCCCACCACCGACCCACGCGCGGCGCTCACCGGAGCGCTTCTCGCTTTTGGGGGCGAGCGCGGCGCCAATATCGCGCTGATCGTGGAAACCCTGGCAGCCGGCATGACCGGCGCGAACTGGTCGCTCGATGCGCCGTCCTTCGCTGGCGGCAGCCAATCCCCCGGCGTAGGGCTCCTGGTCGTCGCGCTGAAGCCGGAGCTCTTCGCTCCGGATTTTTCAGCCCGGCTGGCTGCGCATCTCGAACGCCTGGCGGGCAAGGGCGTCCATATTCCCGGACAAAGGCCGGCTCGCCAGGAGATCGAGCTGCCCGATGCGCTGGTGGAGGCGATCGCGCGATACTCCCTCGGGCGGGGCCAGCGGCGCGCTACTCCATGACCATCGGATGGTCATCCGACGGCGCCTTCTTCTGCTTCGAGGTGACCAGCAGGGCGAGGAACGGCATGGCCGCGAGGCACAGGATCATCAGCAGCTTGAAATCGTCGATATAGGCGATGATCATCGCCTGGCGCGTGATGACCTCGTCGAGCGCGGCGCGCCCGGCCAGCGTCAGCGGATCCCAGGCCTCCTTGATCGCCGGCATCTCGAAGATGCGGTTGAAGGGCGTGACGTAAGTCGCGATCTCGGCGTGGTTCACCTGGACGTTGCGGGTGAGCAGATAGCTGACGATCGAGATGCCGACACTGGAGCCGATATTGCGCGACAGGTTGTAAAGGCCGGTGGCGTCGCCGCGATCCTGCGGCTGCAGCGTGGAGAAGGTCACAGTGGTCAGCGGCACGAAGAGCAGGCCCAGACCCGCTCCCTGGATGAAGCCGGTGACGATGATCGTCTGCTGCGAGACGTCCGGGGTCCAGCCGGCCATGTCGTACATCGCCCAGGCGCTRACGGCCAGGCCGGCGCCGAGCAGGATGCGGATGTCGACCTTGCCGATCAGCCGTCCGACCAGGAACATGCAGAGCATCGTGCCCATGCCGCGCGGGCCCATGACGATGCCGGCGGTGACGACGGGGTAGCCCATCAGCGTCTGCAAATAGGGCGTCATCAACGCCAGCGAAGCGAGATAGGTGATGCCGACGATGAAGATGAAGATCATGCCGACGCTGAAGTTGCGATCGAGGAACAGGCGCGGCTTGATGAAGGAGTTCTCTGCCGTGAGGGTGTGGACCACCAGGATGTAGATCGCCGCGACGCAGACCGTCGCCTCGACGATGATCTCGAGCGACGAAAACCAGTCGAGCTGGGCGCCGCGGTCGAGGAAGAGCTGGAGCGAGGCGATGGCGAGGCTGAGCGCGCCGAAGCCGATCCAGTCGAGCCTGGCCAAGGCGTTCGATTTCGTCTCGGTGACGAAGATCCCGACGCCCGCCAGGGCCAATGCGCCGAGCGGCAGGTTGATATAGAAGACCCAGCGCCAGGAGATGTTCTCGGTCAGCCAGCCGCCGATGACGGGGCCGAGCACCGGGCCGACCATGACCGAGACGCCGAACAGCGCCATCGCCGAGCCGCGCTCCTCCGGCGTGTAGATGTCGAGCAGGATGCTCTGGGACACCGGCACCAGGGCGGCGCCGAAGAAGCCCTGGAGCAGGCGGAAGCCGACGATCTGAGTCAGCGACTGCGCGGCGCCGCAGAGCATCGAGGCGACGACGAAGCCGATGATCGCGACCGAGAGCACGCGCTTCCTGCCGAAGCGGGCGGCAAGGAAGCCCGATGGCGGCGTCATGATCGCGGCCGCGACGATATAGGAGGTCAGGACCCAGTTGATCTGATCGGCGCTGGCCGAGACGCTGCCCTGGATATAGGGCAGCGCGACATTCGCGATCGTCGTGTCGAGAGCCTGCATGATCACGGCGAGGATCACGCAGACGGTGATGGCGCCGCGATTGGCGACCACGGGGGTCGCCGCCGTGGCGACACCATCAGCCATTGTGAGTCTCGGTCTTGCCGAAGAGGTCCGAGACGAAGCTGGGCAGGCCGCGGGCGCGGCCGGTATCGACATCAAGCACGACGCTCATGCCAGCCCGCAACAGCGGCTTGCCGGCGGGCGTGTCGATCTTGACGCGCATGGCGATGCGCTGGACGACCTTGACCCAGTTGCCGCTGGTGTTCTGGGCCGGCAGCAGCGAAAAGCTTGCGGCCGAGGCCGGGCTGATGCTGTCGACCGTGCCGGTCCATTCGGCGCCGGGATAGGTGTCGACATAGACCCGCGCCTTCTGTCCCGGGCGGACCCAGGTCAACTCGGTCTCCTTGGGGTTCGCCTGGATCCAGACATGGTCGGCCGAGACCAGGCTGAAGCCGACGGTCGCGTCGGCAAGGTACTGCCCCTTCTGCAGCGAGGGCACATTGGTGACGATGCCGTCCATCGGCGCCTTGACCACGGTGTGATCGAGCTGGCGGGCAGCCTCGGCCCGGGCTGCGACGCTGTCCTTGTAGCGAGGGTGGTCCTCGATCGGCGCATCGGGATTGCCGTTCAGGCTGGCGGCGATACCGATGAGCTGGCTCTGGAGCTGCGCGAGCTTCTGCACGGCGCCATCGAGATCGTGCTTGGCTGAATCATAGGTCACCTGCGAGGCCACCGCCTTGGTCGCGAGGTCCTGCTGCCGCTTGAAGGCGGTGGTGTAGTAATCGATATCGGTCCTGGCCTGGGCGATCTTGCTCTGCATCGCCTTGTAGTTCGCCTTCTGCGCTTCAAGATCGTTGCGGACCACCCCAATCTGCGCGTTCGCCCGGTCGAGGGCGAAGCGGAACTGCGCGTCGTCGAGCTTGAACAGAACGTCCCCGGCCTTGACCTGCTGGTTGTCGCGCACGTCGATTTCGCCAACGATGCCGGCGACGTCGGTCGAGATGCCGACGATGTCGGCTTGCACATAGGCGTTGTCGGTCGACATGACCTGCCCGCCGACGACGTACCAGTAGCCGCCCGCGGCAAGCGCGACGGGCAGCAATGCGAAGAGGATGGAGCGCTTCAGATTGCGCGGCTTGGCGGCGGGAGCGGTGCTGGCCGGGGCAGGCGCCTGCGCCGTGGTCTCGGGAGCTTTAGTGACAGGGGCGGGCTGAGCCGAAGGCAGCCTCGGCTCGGGGCGGCGGATTTCGGTCACGTTGCTGGCCGCAGAAGGATCCGAGCCGTCGTTCCGGACGGGGTCGGGTTGTCTCGCTGTGTCATCCATCGGTCTTCGGTCCTACGGCTGGCGGCATCGCACAGGCCGCCGAGAGGTTCCCACGCATCGTCGTGAGCAGGGCGAGGAGCGCCTCGCGCTCGGCTTCGGAGGTGTCGGCGAAGGCCTCGGCGCGGGTGATCTCGCCGAGCTCGCGCATGGTCGCGAGGGTCGGCCCGGCCTTTTCTGTGAGGGAGAGCCGCCAGACGCGCCGGTCCGTGGCGTCGTGCCGGCGTTCGATCAGTCCGCAGCTTTCGAGCTTGTCGAGGATGCGGCCGAGCGTGATCGGCTCGACCTCGAGCAACTCGGCAAGGCCGCCCTGCCGGATGCCTTCATTCTTGTCGAGATAGGCCAGCACCTGCCATTGCGACCGGGTCAGCTCCAACCCGAACCCGCGGGCATTCTGCTCGAAGCGCTTGCGCAGCAGTCGCGCGACATCGTGCAGGAGGAAACCGACAGTGCGCGAGGGCTGCTCTTTGGTCAGGGCTTTAGGCATGCTGTTCATAAGCATCCATATATTATTTTAGCTTAGGTTCTGCAATGCGCCCGACTCGTCTGGCCAGTTTCAATGTCGCGTTCGCCTCGCCGGGGCATCGATATGCGGCTCAGCCCCCGCTCAACGCTCGGGCGGCATGGTCGAGCGGCATCACGTCGATTCCGTCCCGGAGTGGGTATGGCTCGACGCCCGGATAGATCACGATGCGTCGCTCGGGGGCGATATCCTCGCAAGCGTGATGAAATCCTCGCTCCACCTTCGGCGTGAGGCTGCGCTTGATCTCGATCGCCCAGGGCCGCCGTCCAGGCAGGGTCAGCACGAGATCGATTTCTGCGCCCGCAGCTGTGCGATAGAAGTTTGCCTGAGTGCCAGGTGGCACGGCGGCGATAAGAGTCTCGATCGCAAAACCTTCCCAACTGGCGCCGGCGATGGGATGTCCGAGGACGTCCTCCAGCGTTTCCAGGCCGAGGAGCGTATGCGTGATCCCACTGTCCCGGACGTATACACGGGGTGATTTGACCAAGCGCTTTCCGGCGTTGGCGTGCCAAGGCTCAAGGCGACGGACGAGAAGCAGATCGACCAGGAGATCGAGATAGGACGCGACCGTCTTGCCGTCGACGCCAAGGGAACGTGCCAGCTCCGCTCCATTCAGCAGGCCCGACTGATGATGCGCGAGCATCGTCCAGAAACGCCGCAAAGTCTCAGCCGGGATCCGAGGACCCAACTGCGGAATGTCACGCTCAAGATAGGTACGAACGAAATCCTGTCTCCAGCGCTGGCTCACGCGAGCGCTGGCGGCCAGGAAGCTGTCTGGAAAGCCACCTCGCAGCCATAACCTGTTCAGATCCTCCCGAGGGACCTCAAGACCGTTGATCGGCCCGAGTTCAAGATACGAAATCCGGCCCGCAAGGCTCTCGCCTGATTGCTTCAGAAGCTCGATCGAGGCCGAGCCCAGCAGCAGGAAGCGCCCTGTCCGGTGGCCGGCACGTCGACCACGGTCGATCAATCCTCSCAGGTTCTGAAAGAGGCCGGGCAGGCGATGCACCTCGTCAAGGATCACCAGCTTGTCTTCGTGGCCTGCAAGATAGAGCTCGGGCTCGGTCAGCTTGGCGCGATCGGCATCCGATTCCAGGTCAAGATAGATCGAGGGGCGCGTCTCACCTATTTCGTGGGCCAGGGTCGTTTTTCCGACCTGCCGTGGCCCCAGCAATGCGACCGCCGGATAGCTGTCGATCAGATGGGTTAGTTCAGAAGCAATGCGACGCGGTATCATCCTTGCAATTATGGAGGAGAATTCCCGATTTGCAAGGTAATCCGTTTCCTGAGGGAGTGAAAAGGATGAAGCCGACTGCGGCCGCGTTGACGAGCCGGTTCGCAAGATGATGCTCCCCGCGATCATCTGAGACAGCCCGCCGATCAAATGGCGCCGGCTCAGCGACCTCCCCCTTAGGGATGATGGTGCGCACGAGATCGAATGGGGTAGCTGGGATCCACACGATGACAGGCGGTGCGGGTTCACTCCACATCCTATCCGAGGCCATGCAATGAACGATCAAGCCCCGTCCAAGACGTTCCCCGTCGAGAGTGTACGCAGCCGGTTTCCGGCGCTTTCCAGGGTCGCCAATCCGCCGATTTATCTCGACAATCCCGCCGGAACACTGGTCCCGCAGCAGGTGATCGACGCCGTCGGCGCGGCCATGGCCGGTGCCAGCAGCAATCTGGGTGGGTTCTTTGCCGGTTCCAGGCGGGCTGACGCCATCTGGCTCAAGGCGCACCAGGCCGTGGCCGACCTGCTTGGGGCGGCATCCGAGCGCGAGATCGTCATCGGCCAGAACATGACCACGCTGACGCTGCATCTCTCACGCTCGATCGGCAGGCGGTTCCGGCCGGGCGACGAGATCATCCTCACCCGCATGGAACATGAGGGCAACGTCTCGCCCTGGCTGCTAATGGCGCGGGACCTGGGGCTGGAGGTCAAATGGCTGCCCTTCAACCGTGACAGCTGGCGCATCGAGCCGGAGGACCTCAGGCCACTCCTCAGCAACCGTACGCGCCTGCTCGCCCTCAACTACGCCAGCAACATGACGGGTTCCATCAACGACGTCGCCGCACTCACGGCCATCGCGAAGCAAGCCGGCGCATTGGTCTATGTCGACGCGGTTCAACTGGTGCCGCACCGGCTTCCCGAAGTCCACGCATTGGGCTGCGATTTCCTGGCCTGCTCGTCCTACAAGTTCTTCGGCCCGCACCTCGGCATGGTATGGGGGCGCGAGAGCCTGCTGGYCGAACTGGAGCCGTACAAGTGTCGCTGCGCCAGCGACGCCCTGCCGGAGCGCTTCGAAACGGGCACCCCGCAGACGGAGCTTCTGGCCGGACTTGCCGCGACGGTCGACTATCTCGAGTGGCTGGGTGAGGCCACCGGCCACCACGGAACGCGTCGCGAGAAGCTTTTGGGCGCTTACCGCAGCTTCGAGGCCTATGAGAACGTGCTGTCGCGCCGCCTGATCGGGGGGCTCCTGCGGCTGCCCCATGTCACCGTCCGCGGCATCACCGATGCGGCCTCCCTCGCTCACCGGGTACCAACAATTTCCTTCACGCATTCGCATGTCTCGACCCATGTCATCGCGAAAGCTCTGGCGGAGCAGGACATCTGCGCCTGGTCGGGGCACAATTATGCGCTCGAGCCTGCGCGCCTGCTCGGGCTCGACGAAGACGAAGGCGTCGTTCGGCTGGGTGTCGCCCATTACAACACGATCGAAGAGATCGACCGGACCCTTGCCGCGATCGCCAAGATTGTTGGGCAGGATGCGGCCATGTTAGCCTGAGTCCGGCGGCAGTACAGGCGGGTCACGCAGCTGGACGAGGACTGAGTGCGTTGAATCGGGAGATACACGCGGGCATGATCGCGGCATTCAGCTTGGATGCCGCTCGCGCAATCGATCGGTTTGACCGTTCCGACAGCCCCTATTTGCTTCTGGACGCGATCAACCGCATCGTCCCCTTCAAGCTAGCGATGTCGGTGGTCTATCGGCGCGAGGCCGCCCCCGTCTATGTGGCCGACACCTTCGCCAACCGCTCCGGAAAGCGAGCGCTCGAGCTTTACATCGCCGGCACCTACATCCTCAACCCGGTCTACAATGCCTATCYCAACGGGCTGAAGGCGGGCATCTATCGCTTGCGGGAGCTCGCACCGGACGCCTATTTCACCTCCGACCACTACCGGCACTTCAAGGTCCAACAACAGGTGGACGAGGAACTCGGCTACCGCACCTATGGCTGGCCGGCGGGGATGGAGGAGGTGGTCGTCGCCGTCGAACTCCCCCAAGACGAGATGGCGGAGATCAGTTTTTATCGGCTGGCCAGCCTAGGCGGGTTCTCCGATGCCGACTGCGAGGCACTGCGGACCATCGAGCCCCTGATAGGGGCAATCTACCGCCGAATCTGGCAGCATTGCCGCCAGGACAGCAAGCGTGACACGCATTGGGCCTCCTTCGACCTCTTGCTGGGCGATTTCGGCAAAGGGAAACTCAGCCCGCGCGAATGCGATGTAGCCCACCTGATCCTGAAGGGCCATTCGGGCGAGTCGATCAGCCGCAATCTCGGCATTTCGGTGACGACGGTGAAGACCCACCGCCAGAACCTCTACGCCAAGCTCGGCCTTTCCACGCAACAGGAGCTGTTCTCTCTGTTCCTGATGTCGCTCCAGAGGCAGGATGATGTGTCGAGCCGCTCCGGCGGAGCGGCAGGTATGGTCCCCGCACGCTGAACGAGACCGCCGGCCGCAGG
>NZ_JBFTRC010000048.1:0-59531 GCF_056399325.1 Allobosea sp. 01N443 | reverse complement strand
GTCCAGGGGTGTGATGCAAGGCAGCGAGGTGAATGTCCGGATCGGCACCTTGCCACGGCATTCGACCAATYGGTTCGGCTACGGCCTCACCTGGGATGTCGATGCCCTGCTGCGCGAATATCTGCAGCCCTCGACCGCGTTGATCAACCGCAAGGTAACGCGCCTGCCTCCCCTGTCCGAGCAGGAGCAGCTCCGTCTCGACGACAGCCTCTACGAGGTCTTCGTTTCCGGAAATATCCCCCTGAGCCTGTGCACATGCCTGGAGGGGCGTGTCGACAGCCTGGTCTCCCGGACGATCCGCTATCCCGGCCATCTCGACTACATGAAGTTCCTGCTGGACGATCTGAAACTGCGGCACCGGGTGGATCAGCTGCGGAACCTCTTTCTGAACGCGCTCCCCGAGATCGACGACGACCGGCTCCTGGTCTTCATCACGGCCGTCGGCCTGCGGAACGGGTGGCGGATCGAACACCGGTTCGCGCGTCACGTCGTTCCCGCGACTGTCGGCACCGTTTCGTTGAGCGCGATGCGGCGGACTGCGGCATCCCATGTCGCCGCCGTCCTGGACCTCATTCGGGAGGGACGGCTAAGCGGCTGCGGACTGATCGCTCAGGAGGATATCCCGATTGACGCATTGCGCGCCAATCGCTTCCTGTCGTGGTTCTTCGACGGGATCACGACCGCCTCGGCCGAGCACTCGAGCATGGAAACGGCATCGTGAACAGCAATCCCACTCCCGCGCGGACAAACGGCGTGGTCGCCGATCTCGGGATCGGTGTGCTCATGCTCGACACGCAATTCCGGCGTCTGCCCGGGGATATCGGGAACGGAACGACATGGTCGTTCCCGGTCCAGTTCCGGGTTGTGCGCGGCGCGAATCCCGCTGCGGTGGTCCATGGGCAAGCCGCGGGACTGCTCGAGCCCTTCATCGCTGCAGCGCTCGATCTCGTCGCGACCGGCGTGCGCGGCATCACGACGAGCTGCGGCTTCCTGGCGCTCCTGCAGAAGGAGATGACCGCGGCGCTGCCAGTGCCGGTGGCGACCAGCAGCCTGCTCCAGGCACCGGTGATCGAGGCGATGCTTCCCGCCGGCCAACAGGTCGGCATTCTCACCTTCGCAGCGGAAGCGCTGACACGAAGGCACCTCGATGCGGTCGGCGTCAGGGCGGACACCCCGATCGAGGGTCTGGCGCCGGAGAGCCTGTTTCGCCGCGTCTATGGCGGCCAGGGCGGGATTTCGGATTTCGCTACGCTCGAGCGGGAGGTCGTCGACGCGGCGCTGGCGCTCGTAGCCAGGCATCCCAATGTCGGGGCCATCCTCTGCGAATGTACCAATCTGCCGCCTCATGCAGCAGCAATTGCGGAGGCGACCGGACGACCGGTCTTCGACATCATCGGCTTCATCGACTGGTTCGCGCGCAGCTTGACGCCTCCAAGATATGTGCGGCGCTGAACTCCGGCTCCGTCCCAGTCTGCGCCGGCGCATTCTGTCTTGACGCCCCCTCCATTTCTCCCTTGAATCGCCAGCTGGGGGCGTTGCAGGGCGGGTCATGCTGCGCGCTATCATTCTCTTCGTTGCGGCGCTGGCGCTCTCGGCGCCCGCCTACGCCTACGACAATGCGGTCAGCCGCGGGCTTGCCGACTTCCTCAACATCTTCAGCGAACAGGCGATCCCGCGCCAGATCGTGCCTTGGCGCGGGCAATACGCGCCCGGCACGATCGTCATTTCAACGAGCCAGCGGCGGCTTTTCTACGTGCTCGGGAATGGGCAGGCGATCCGCTATGGCGTCGGCGTCGGGCGGCAGGGCTTTAGCTGGTCGGGGACCAAGATCGTCACGAGAAAGCGCGAGTGGCCGGATTGGCGGCCTCCCGCGCAGATGCTGAAACGCCGGCCCGATCTGCCGCGCTACATGCCGGGCGGCATCGACAATCCCCTGGGCGCACGCGCGCTCTATCTCGGATCAAGCCTGTATCGCATCCATGGCTCCAATGAGCCCAACACGATCGGGGCAGCCGTGTCGTCGGGTTGCATCCGGATGACCAATCGCGACGTTGTCGACCTCTACGATCGCGTCAGGACTGGTACCAAGGTCGTTGTGCTGCGGTGACGGGAAGCCCCCGGATCACAGCATCATGAGCCCCGCATGCTACGCGAGAGCCGCGGGCCGCGCAGGCTACAGTCGCAATCCGCCATCGACCGCGATCTCGGCGCCGTTGATATAGGCCCCCTCGCCGCGGCACAGCAGCAGCGCCACTCCGGCGCAGTCGCGTGGTGCGCCAATCCGCCCAAGCGGGACGCGCTCCAGGACCGCCGCCTCATAGACCGGGTCGGCCAGCACGGCGCGGTTGCGATCGGTCAGGATCGCGCCCGGCTTGATCACGTTGAAGGTGACATCCGGCGCCCGGACGGTGCGCGCGAGATTCAGGATCATGCTCGTCTGGGCCGCCTTGGTGGCGGCATAGTAGAGGCAATCGGCATTGGGCCTGGCCTCCTGAACGCTGCCGATCGCGATCACCCGGCCAAAGCCTCCCGCGATCATGCCGGGCAGGAAGGCCTGGATCAGGCRGACCGTGGCGTGGAGATTGACTTCGCTCTGCACCACCAGGGCACGATCACTGACGATGTCCCACCGCTCCCTGATCTCGGCCGAAGCACACAGCACCAGGATGTCGGGAACGAGGCCCCGAGCGTTCAGGTCATCACGCATTCGGCCGGGCATCGCCGGGTCTGCAAGATCCGCGATCAGGCCGCTCGCCTTCAGCCCGGCCGCATGCAGCCGCGAGAGCGCCTCCGCGTTTGCGGCCGCATCGCGATCATGCAGCACGGCATGCGCACCGGCCCGGGCCAGTTCCGACGCCACGGCCAGGCCAATCCCCCGCGCCGCGCCGGTGACCAGAGCGACGCGCCCATGAAGCCCTGCCATCCGCCTAGCCGAGCAGCGGGCGAACGCGCTTCACCGCGTCGTCCATTGCCTGTTGCGGTGGCTTGATGCCGAGCACTGCGGCCTGCGTCTCCTCGATGAAGATGTCATGGGCGCGCGCCTGCTCGTCGAAGGCCGGCAGATGAATGYGGGAGGCTTTGAGCGCTGCCGCCTCGTCGGCCGCATAGGGCATCGCGGCAATCAGCGCCGGATCGGCATAGGTCGAGATCCGGACAGGACCGTTGCCATTCAGGGCCATCGCCTTGGTGCCGGCCTTCGACGAGAGAGCCCGGATGAGATCCCAGGACAGCGGCTTCTGCCTGCTGTTCTTCGGGATCACCAGCGACCAGAACTCGACTGTCGGCGCAAACGCGACCTTGCCGACAAGGTCGGAGGCCATCGGCGGCAGTAGCGACTTGAAGCGCCCGCCATACTTGCCCTTGGCCGGATCGTTATAGGTCACCAGCCGGGCGAAGGGGTTGATCGTCATCGCCGCCCTGCCCTGCTGCATCCAGGTGGTGATCTCCTCGTTGTTGACGGTCGCGAAATTGCGCGGCAGCACGCCCGCCTTGTAGAGATCGGCAAGCACCGTCAGGGCCTTCACCATTGGCGCCTCTGCCGCCACGAGCTTGCCGTCGCTGGTCATGTAGTCGCCACCAAGACAGCGGGCGAGGGTCAGGAAATTGGAGGCGAAGACCGCTGTGAAGGCAAGGCCGTTGACCTGCGTGCCGTCCTCGCGCTTGAAGGTCAGCTTGCGCGCCACCTCGATCAGTTCCTCGAAGGTGGCCGGCAGTTTGGTGATGCCGCGTTCTTCCAGCAGCGCCTCGTTATAGATCAGCGCATTGGTGGCGTGGCGAACCGGTATACCGTGCAGGGCGCCGTCGACTTTCAACGGCTCGACCAGTCCCGGCGCGAAATCGGCGAAATCCTCGACTGGCGCATCCTTCAGCAAGGCATCCAGCGGCTCGAACAGCTTGAGATTGCGCGGCACGGCGCGGCCATTGAGCAGGTAGGCGAGATCGATCGAGGTCTCGGTCAGCGTCACCTCGCGCAAGAGGCGCTCATGGATGGCGTTGACGTCGCCGAAGGTGACCCAGTTGACCGCCGCGCCTGCCTGCTTGCGCCAGGCTTCGGTCGCATCGCCGCCCGGGCCCGTCGTGGCCGAGGTCTGATGGACACGGTGCCCGAGTGCGGTCACCGTCCGGGCCTGAGCCATGGCGCCTGTCGGCAAGGCCAGCGACGCTGCCGCTCCGCTGGCGAGCAGTCCGAAGCGGCGGCGCGAAAGAGTGCGATTGTCCATAGTGTTCCTCCCGATGGTGCTCCGCGCTGTGCCGCGCGATTGTCAGAGATGGTTCAGGCCGGCAGCAGGGGCTGCACGCGCTTGACGAGCGAGGACATGGCCTCCTCCGGGGTCTTCATGCCGAGCACGGCGGCTTCGGCCTCTTCCTTGAACAGGTCGCCGGCACGGGCCGCCTCGTCGAAGGCTGGCAGCGGCACACGGGCGACCTTGAGCACCTTCAGCTCTTCCGCCGCATAGGGAACGGTGTTGGCGAAGCCGGCATCGGCATAGGTCGAGGCGCGCACCGGGCCATTGCCGTTGAGGGCAGCCTTCAGGGTCGCATCCTTCGCGGTCATCGCCTTGATGAAGTTCCAGGCGAGATCCTTGCGCTTCGCGTTCTTCGGGATGACCATGCCCCAGAACTCGACCTTGGCTGGCGCAGCGTCATATTTTCCGGCCAGCGTCTTCGAGGCGGGGACGGCGACCGTTCTGATCTTGCCGGGAAATTTCGACTTCTGCGGGTCGTTGTAGATGCGATTGCGGCCCATGCTCTGCAGGCTCATCGCGGCACGCCCGGTCTGCATCCAGACATTGACGTCCTCGGGCGAGAGCGTCGCGAAATTGCGCGGGAAGGCACCGGCCTCGAACAGGGCGCGCAGGAGCTTGATGGCGTTCAGCATCGGCGGCTGGTCGGCGACGCATTTGAAGTCAGACGTGATGAAGTCGCCGTCCCAGGCGCGAGCGATATCGATCACGTTCGGGTAGGTGACGCCGGGCATGCACAGGCCCACCACCGCGGTGCCGTCGCTGCGGCGATAGGTGCAGGCCCTGGCGATCTCGACCAGTTCCTCGATCGAGGCCGGCGGCTTCGAAAAGCCCCTCTCGGCCAGCAATTCCTCGTTGTAATGCAGCCCCGACGAGGCATGGCGGAACGGAACCGCGAGCTGCTTGCCGCCGACCTTCATGCCTTCCATCAGCCCGGGGAAGATGTCAGCCGGGTCCTCCAGGGGATCGCGGCTCAGGTAACCGTCGAGCGGCTCGAACAGGTTGGCGGCGCGTGGGATCACCTGCGTGTTCAGCACGAAGCCGACATCGACGGTGCTTTCGGAGAGGCTTGCCTCGCGAAACAGCCGCTCCTGCAACGGTCCGGTATCAAAGGTCGTCCACTGGATCGTGGCACCATTCTTCTGCGCCCAATCCTTCGTGATGTCGCCGCCTTGTGCACCGGTCGCGACGGTCTGCATCACCCGGTGCGCAAAGACGTTGAAAGGGCCGCCCTGCTGCGCGAAGGCCGGAGCGGCGCCGGCAAAGCTCAGGCCGATGAAGCCGCCCAGGAGCTGCCTACGGTCCAACCCTGTTCCTGCCGTCATGATTATCCTCCCCGAGTGTCGCGAGTTCCGCGATGGCGGCTTCAGCCGCTTCGAAATGCTTGTTCATGGCCATTTCCGCCGCCTCGGCGTCGCCGGCGCGGATCGCTTCGACAACGCGGACATGGCGCTCATAGGTCTTGCGCCAATCGGCCTGCGTGCGGGCGCTGCGCGAATTGAAGATCTCCATCACTTCACGGATCACCGGACGAAGGCCCTGGATCTGGAGATCAAGCAGCCGGTTGCCGGCGGAGGCGGCAATCGCCTCGTGAAAATCGAGATCTGCCTCGATCCAGCGCGGCACGTCGCCGAGCGACGCCTCCATGCGCACGAGGATGCCAGTCAGGCGCTCGATATCGGCGGGCGAGCGACGCTCGGCGCTATAACGCGCGATCGGCGGCTCTAGGATGCGGCGCAGTTCGACAGCCTCGGTGAGCCCGGTCTTGCTGCCTCTCACGGCGAAGCGAAAGAAGCGATCGAGCGGAGCGGCATCGAGCGCCTGGACGCGCGTGACCTTGCCCTGCTGGATGTTGACGACGCCCATGGCTGCGAGCTGGCGGATCGCCTCGCGCGCGATCGGTTTGCTGACTCCGAAGGATGCGGCAAGGCGCGCCTCGGATGGAAGCGCGTCGCCGGGCTTCAGCCTGCCATCATGGATTGCCTGGGTGATGCGCGCGATCAACGCATCGCCCAGCCGCGTCGGCACGACATCGGAGGCGGCGAACGGGTCGCTGTCGATCTCGGGCAGTGTCGCGGCTTCGGTCATTCGCATCCTCCACTTTCATGATTGACAGATACAGAGCAGGTTTGCAACTGATCAACCTATCAGTTAGGTTGATCAGCCTTCCCGCAAACCAGGGACCGATACCAGATGACCGGCCGCAGCATCGCCAGGATCGAGTCCCATCCCCTGCGGGCGACACTCGAGAAGACGCAACGCACCTCGCAAGGTGACTATCCCGCGATCGAGCTCGTTGTCGTCGAGGTCACGACCAGCGACGGCATCACCGGCTACGGCGAGGCGCTCGCGCGCCGCGGAGCCGCCGGCTATGCGCGCCTGATCGACGATGCGCTGAGCCCGCGGCTGATCGGCAAGGATCCCGCAGACCGGCGGGCCCTGTGGAAGTCGATGCGCCATGCCCTCTCCGGGCGGCCCGGTGGGCAACTGGTCGAAGCCATATCCGCGATCGACATCGCTCTCTGGGATATTGCCGGCAAAGCCGCCGGCGAACCGATCCACAAGCTGCTCGGCGGCATGGGGCGGCTCCGCGTGCCGGCCTATGCCTCATCAATCAACTGGCTCGACGATGCGACGGTGGAAGCAGAGGTCGCAGCGGCGGTGACGGCCGGGTTCCGCGAGATCAAGGTCAAGCTCGGCCATCCCCTGAAGGACGCGATCGCGCGCGCCAAATTCATCCGCAAGCTCGCCGGGGACGATATCGCCCTCTATGTCGACGCCAACTGGGCCTATGACGTCGACGACGCCATGATCGTCGGGCGGGCGCTGGCCGATCTCGGCTACGGCTTCTTCGAGGAGCCGATCGCGCCGCATGACCGCGCAGGCTATGCGCGCCTCGCCCAACACCTGCCGATCCGGCTCGCGGCGGGCGAGAGCGACTATGTCGCCAGCGAGGCCCTCATGATGCTGCAGGACCGCTCGCTCGGCCTGATCCAGCCGGACGTCACACGCTCGGGCGGCATCACCGAGACCTGGCGCATCGCTGAACTCGCCGCGAGTTTCAACACGGCCTATGCCCCCCATGTCGGCTGGTCCGGCGCAATCTGCGTTGCCGCCAGCCTGCAGCTTGCCGCCGCGGCCGAAAGCCTGCGGACCTTCGAGTGCATGGTCTACGCCAATCCGCTGCGCGACAGCTTCACCACACCGGTCGTTGGCGAAGGGCATCAGCTCGTCGACGGTATGCTCGACGTGCCGCAAGGTCCCGGCCTCGGCATCGAAATCGACCGCGAGATGCTCGCGCGCCACCGTATCGCCTGAGCATCATGGCCAGTCGCACGCCCCTCTCTGCCCTCGCCCTCGTCAGCCCGGTCCAGCTGATGGTTGGCGGTATCATCTTCCTGCCGGCGATCTATGTGTTCTGGCTCAGCCTGAACCAATCCTCCTTCGGTCAGGCAGCCAGCTTCGTCGGCCTCGCCAACTACGCCAAGGTGCTCGGCGACCCGTATTTCTGGCGGGCGTTGATCAACACGGTCATCGTCGTCGCCGTCGTCGTGCATGTCGAGCTGCTGCTCGGCCTGCTCATGGCGCTGTTCTTCGCCTCGGGGGTGCCCTTCCGGGCGCTCCTGCTCGCCATCGTGCTTGCGCCCTACGCGGTCAGCGAGGTCTCGGCGGTGGTGATGTGGCGCTATCTGTTCGAGCCCGATGTCGGGATGATGAGCCAGGCGCTCGCCTGGTTCGGCTTGCCACCGATCGAATGGGCGGTGAAGCCGTCGCATGGCCTTTTCATGGTCTCGTTGCTCTCGATCTGGCTGCACCTGCCATTCAGCTTCATCATCATCTACGCCGCAAGACTCTCCGTCCCGGACGAGCTCTACGAGGCCGGCGCCATCGATGGTGCAACGGGTTGGACCGCATTCCGCCGCATCACCTTGCCGCTCCTGATGCCGGCGCTGCTGATCGCCGCCCTGTTCCGCTACATCTTCGCCTTCCGGCTGTTCTCCGAGGTCTGGCTGATGACCGGCGGAGGTCCCGCACGCACCACCGAGGTGATGGCCGTCTATCTCTATCTCGAGGCGTTCCGGTACAACTCCTTCGGTGCTGCGGCCGCGACCGGCTGGTTGCTGGTGCTCGCCTCGCTCCTGCTTGCGCTGTTCTACCTGCGCTCTCTCTACCGGGAGATGTTCAGAAAACATGCCTAAGCGCTCATTCCCCCTTGCGGTCCTGAAGGGCTTTGGCGTCCTCGCGATCGCCGCCTGGTCGATCCTGCCGATCGCGCTGATCGTGATGTCGTCCTTCAAGTCGGACCGGGACATCTTCTCGTTAACCTCGCGGTTCAGCTTCACGCCGACGCTCGCCAATTACGAGCTGCTCTGGAGCCGCTGGGGCGACTTCTTCCACGGGCTCTGGAACAGTTTCCTGGTTACGTCCGGAGCGACCGTGCTTGCCGTCACGGTTTCACTGCTCGCCGGCTTCGCCTATTCCCGTCACGCCAGCCGGGGCCTGCAGGCCAGCGCCTTCTTCCTGATCTTCATCCGCCTGATCCCGCCGATCGTGATCACGCTGCCGCTCTTTCCGGTGGTCAACTGGCTCGGGCTCAACGACACGCATCTCATCCTGATCGTGCTCTACGCCACCTTCTTCGTCTCGCTCGGCACCATCGTGATGCGCACGTTCATCGACCAGATCCCGCGTGAACTCGACGAGGCGGCGATGATCGACGGGGCCTCGCAGTTCCAGATCATCCGGCGCGTCATCTTCCCGTTGGCCGCGCAAGGCATGCTGGCGGTCTCGGTCTTCGTCATCGTCTACGCCTGGAACGAGTTCCTCTTCGCCTTCATCTTCACCACGACCAAGGCCAAGACCGCGCCGCTGGTCGTCGCCGAGATGATCGGCGCGGTCGAGGGCGTGGAATGGGGCGTGCTCTTCGCCGCCTCGGCCGTCCAGCTGCTGCCAGTGCTCGCCTTCGTCATCCTCATGCAGAAGCACCTCGTCGCCGGCCTGACCGCCGGCGCGGTGAAGGGGTAAGCCCAATGACCGCGACCAGCTCCCAACTCGATGACATGCGCCGTGCGATCCGCGAGGCGGATCCGCAACTCAGCCGCTTCGATCCCTTGCCTCGCATCATCTGCCTCGACGATTTCGACCGCGGCATGTGCGGCTGGACCCAGCTCGTCGGCAATTACGAGGACACGCTGG
The DNA here is from genome assembly GCF_056399325.1 of Allobosea sp. 01N443. Classification (NCBI taxonomy): domain Bacteria; kingdom Pseudomonadati; phylum Pseudomonadota; class Alphaproteobacteria; order Hyphomicrobiales; family Alloboseaceae; genus Allobosea; species Allobosea sp. 01N443. Next base: position 50,091 of record NZ_JBFTRC010000048.1, on the reverse strand, counting down.
ACGCCATGCTGCCGGGCTATGCCCAGCATTCGCACGCCATGCTCTCGACGCTGCCAAACTGGGATTTCGGTTCGCATGGCGGCGTCGACGGCTCCTATGCGCTGAAGATCGCGACACGGCCGAAGAAGGGCGCGCAGAACGTCGCAATCAAGCGCCTGACCTTCCGCAAACCCGGGCCGATCCGTCTCGAGGCCTATTTCAGCTTCAAGCCGGAAGCGACGGAACTGCAGCTCTCCGAAACCGACATCCGCTCGTTCGGCTTCCTTTACGATCTCCAGGTCGGCGACCAGCATGGCGCCGGCGGCGAGCGCGTGATGCCGCATCTGCGCTTTCTCAATGCGCTCGACGGCGCGCATGTCCAGAAATGGCAGTTCAAACGCCGCACCACGCCGATCAAGCCGATCGGCTCCGCCGGCAAGACGATCTCGCATTACCATCTCTCGCCGGACGACTGGGAGGACCTGCCGGGCGGCGAGCAGCGGCTCTGCTACAACGAGATTCCGACCAAGGTGAACTGGCACTATCTGCGCTTCGACTTCGATCTGGCGACGATGCGCGCCACCGGCTTCCAGGTGAACGACCGCAGCTTCGACATGAGCAGCTATGAGTCGATCCGCATCCCGGCGATGAAGAACCTCTGGTGCATGCTCAATCTCGGCTTCTTCGCCGAGACCGACACCGACAAGCGCGCCTTCGCCTATCTCGATTCCGTTTGCCTGTCGGGAGATTTCTGATGCTGCCCGAGAACCTCACCGCCATCGTCGCCCGCAACGAAACCTGGACGGGCGAGGCCGCAACCGAGCCCTACGAGGCTGGCTGGGCCAAGGAAGCCATCATCTTCGTGCGGGCCCTCAAGCCACCGGAGGGTGCGCTGCCGCAGGCCCGCATCGAGATTTCGGCCGACGGGCTGCATTGGGCCCCGGAAGGTTCGCTCTTCGATCTGCCCGCGCGCGAGAACGCCGTGACCTTCCAGCGGCTCGCGCATTTCGGCAACTTCCTGCGTGTTGCGGTCTCGCTGCCGGCCGGAGCGGAAATCACCGTGCTGGTGAGCCTGCACCTAAAAGCGTGACGCACCGACAGTCACCGGAGCCTGCGATCCGCGGGATAGGCATCAATCCGGCCAACGCCTGAGATAGGCTGCCCGACGGCTTCGGCGTTCCTCCAGCGGCGTGGCGATGATGTCATTGCTGCGCAGGGCAGCGCTGAGTTCTTCGGCCAGGCGATTGGCAACGGTGTCTTCCTGTCCTGGGTGGAGATTGCAGGGGTCGAGATAGAAGAAGCCGTGCTCGACCTCGTGATCGCGCACGATGATGGGGGGCTCGCCGCGCGCGAGCGCGTCGGCGAGGTCCCAGGCCGTGATATGGGCGGCCTGCGGTTCGACCGAGAGCTTGAGCCGGTCGAGCGGGTTGTCGGTCGGATCAGGCTCGATCTCGACACGGATCCCCGGCCTCTCGGCCAGGCGTTCACGCCACAGCGTAAGGGCGGCCTGTTCGCGCTCCCGGATGCCGGCATGGTCGCGCGTCTCCCATGCTTCCAGGGCAGCGATGGTGCCGACGATACTCTCCTTGCCGACCTTCATGCCGCGGCCGATGCCGCCGTTCTGAAGAAATGCCGCGCGCACGAGGTCCTTGCGACCGGCGACGATTCCGGCTGTCGGGCCACCGAGAAACTTGTGAGCCGAATACAGCGCAATGTCCGCGCCTGCGGCCAGGAAGCGCTGGAGGTCGTATTCCGAAGCGGCATCGACGATGACCGATACCCCCCTTGCCCGGCAAATGGCGGCGAACTCCTCGAGCGGGAGCTGCCCATAGCTGACCGTATGATGGGACACGACATAGACCGCAGCGGCAGTCCGTTCCGAGATCGCTCCGGCCAGTTGATAGGGCCGTACGCTCGTGGCCTGCCCGACCGGCACTACCCTGGCGCCAGCGAGCGCAATGCCTTGTTCGACGGGAGCGCCGTAGCTCACCATATGCCCGGTCATGATCAGGACTTCGTCCTTCAGGCCCGTCGTGTCCGGCAGTCGTTCGACGGCATAGAGGTCACTGCCCGTCATCGCCCCGGCCACGGCAAGCGTGATGCCGGCCGAGCAGGAAGCCGTGACGAATCCAGCCTCGGCTCCGCACAATCTGGCGATGACGCCGCTGGCGACCTTCTGAAGTTCGTCGACTTCGACGAATTGCGGCATGACCCCAGCCATCGCCTCGATGGCCTGCGGCACGATGATCGAGGCGCCGAGCCCCGTCATCGTTCCCGACACATTGATGATCGCACGGAGACCGAGCGCCTTTCGGGTATCGGGCTTGTTCATGGCGTTCCTCCGGAAGCATGGTTACGGTAAGGGGTCCGCGGAATCGCGTGACGGAGAGCTGGCAGATGAAGGACAGTGAGATGGGCGTGGCGTCCGCGCCCTCCGCCACTGGGCCGCGGCGCACGCGGGTCAGCGGAATCGAGCGATCGGTCCAGATCCTTGACTATCTCCAGGAGACGGCGCGGCCGGCGACCGGATACGATATCGCCCGCGCGGTCGGAGCGCCGCTGTCCACGGTCTATTCGATCGTCGAGGAACTGGTCGCCAGGGACCTGCTTTCGCGCAATGGCAGCGTGGTCTGGCTCGGCCCCAAACTCTATCACTACGGCCTCGCCTACGCGCGCGATCTTGAGATCATCACGGTCGCCACCCACGAGATGCATGTGCTCTCTCGCGAGGTCGGTGAGACAGTCCAGATCTGCGGCCGTGACGGCGACATGATGGTGGTGGAGGCGATGGCCGAGGGGCCCGGCCACTTCAAGGTCACATCGCGGATCGGAACCCGGGTGCCCCTGAACTGGACCGCCTCGGGCCGGCTTCTGGTCGCCCATCTCGATTTTCAGGACCGGGTGGCGCTGTTCCGGCGCTGCGCCAAGGCCTCGCCAACGGGGCGGGCAACGGTCGACCCGGTCGCGCTCGCCGAGCAATCCGACGAAGCACTGTCCGCCGGCATCGCCGTGCAGGCTGGCGAATCCGACTATGCCGTGGCCTGCGTCGCGGCACCGGTGCGCAACAATTCCGGAGATTGCGTGATCACCATCTCGATCGTGCTGCCGGAATTCAAGGTCCAGGAGGAGCCCTCCCGCTTCGCCGATGCAGTCCGGAGCGCGGCACAGCGCATCGAAGCAAGCCTTGGCTGGCAATTCAGGCAGTAGCATCATGAGACCGCGACGACCGCTTCGATCTCCACGGTGATGCGGCGCGGCAGCGAGCCGAACCCGACGGCTGAACGCGCGTGCCGGCCAGCATCGCCAAAGACCGCGACGAAGAGGTCCGAGCAGCCATTGATGACGGCGGGATGGTCGGTGAAGTCCGGCGTGGCGTTGACCATGCCGAGCACCTTGACGATGCGCCTGACCTTTCGAAGGTCCCCCAGTGCCGTGTGCAGCACCGCGATGAGGTTCAGCCCCGTCAGGCGTGCATGAGCATACGCCTCCTCGACCGAGACGTCGGCGCCGACCTTGCCCGTGTGGATGCGACCGTCCTCATGCGTCGGCCCCTGACCCGACAGGTAGAGCAGCGTACCTTCCCGGACATGGGTCGTGAAATTGCCGATCGGTGTCGGCACTTGCGGCAATTCAAGACCAAGTTGTGCCAGCTTCTCATAGGGCGACATCGCAAGATCGGAGGGAGGAGCAAGATCGGATGGAGGCGGCATCGCTGAACTCGGTCGGAATGGGTGTCAGGGCGCCAGCAGCCGCTCAATGAGCATGCCGAAAGGCGGCGAAGCGCGAGAGGAAAGCCCGCAATCGTTCGTTCGACTGTTCATCGAAGACGGCCTTCGGCGGCGCGTCGATCGCGATCAGTCCCTGGTCGGTGAACACCACGCGGTCGGCGACTTCCCTGGCGAAGGCCATTTCATGGGTGACGAGGATCATCGTCCGGCCCTCCGCGGCCAGTTCCTGGACGACCTCCAGCACCTCGCCGACAAGCTCGGGATCGAGCGCGGAGGTTATCTCGTCGAGCAGCAGGACCTTCGGCTCGATCGCAACCGCTCGCGCGATACCGACCCGCTGCTGCTGCCCACCGGACAATTGCGAGGGCAGCGCGTCGAGCTTCTCGGAGAGGCCGACGCGCACGAGCCATTTCTCGGCAATCTGCCTTGCCTCGCCCTTGCTCTTGCCGCGCGACTTCATCAGCCCGAGCATGACGTTCTGGGCCGCCGTCAGATGCGGAAACAGGTTGAACTGCTGGAAGACCATTGCCGCATCGACCCGGATGCTGGCGAGTTCCCGGTCACTGCGCCGACGGCGGCCGGCGCCGTCATCCCGATAGCCGACTTYCACTCCATCGATCCGGACCGAGCCGCCATCATATTCCTCGAGGAAGTTGATGCAGCGCAGCAAGGTCGTCTTGCCACTTCCGGATGGGCCGATGACGGCGATCACCTGTCCCTTGCCGACATCCAGATCGATGCCCTTCAGCACCTGGTGCGCGCCGAAGGACTTGGTCAGGCCCTTGATGCGGATCACCGGCTCGTCGGGCGTCTCGATCATGATCGTCCTTCCGCTCAGATGAAACGCTTTTCGAGACGCCGGCTCAGCGTCGAAAGCGGATAGTTGATGGCGAAATACATCAGCGCCCCCATCACATAGAGCGGCAACGCTACATGGGTGCGTCCAATCACCTGCTGCAGCGCGAGCATCAGGTCGACGATCCCCAGCAGGGAGACGAGCGAGGAGCCCTTCACCGTATCGACGACGCTGTTGACGAAGGGAGGCAGGAAGCGTCGGATCGCCTGCGGTGCAAGCACATGGACGAAGCGGTCGAGGAGGCCGAGCCCGATGGACTTCGCCGCTTCCGTCTGCCCTCTGGGGATGGACTGGAAGGCGCCGCGGGTGATTTCAATGACCTGGGCGGACTTGAAGGCGGTCAATGCCACAATCGCGGCGGTCAGGCTCGGCAGGTTCACCTTGATGGCCGGCAGCCCGTAATAGACGAAATAGAGCAACACCAGGATCGGTACGCCCCGCACGAAATCGGCATAGATCCGGATCGGAAACCGCGCCCAGAGCGGGCCGAAAGCGAGCACGCAACCGAGCGGGACACCGATCAACAGCGAGAGCGCGATCACGCCGGCCGAGACCAGGAGCGTGATGCGCAGGCCATCGAGCAGAAACGGAAGCGTCTGCAGGAACAACGTCATGGCCGCTCACCGCGTGATGGCATAGCGCCGCTCGGCCAGCCGCAACAGCAGCAGGATGGCGTAGCTGGTGACCAGATAGATCGGCGTCGCGAGCAGATAGACCTCGACCGTCCGGAAGGTCTGCGTCTCGATCCAGCGCATGCCGTAAGCCAGTTCAGGGACGGCGATCGCGGAGGCGATCGAGGTGTCCTTGAACAGCGAGACATAGGTGTTCGAGAGCGATGGCAGGGCGATGCGCAGCGCCGTCGGCAGCCGGACATGGACGAGCACGCCCGCTGGCGTAAGACCGATCGCCTTGCCAGCCTCGATCAGCCCTTTCGGCACGGCTTCGAAGCCGGCGCGCAGGACCTCGACCAGATAGGCGCCGGAATAGATCGCCAGCGTCACCACGAACGAGGTCGTGGCGTCATATTGCAGATCGATCGCGCTCGGCACGCCGTAGAAGACGAGATAGACGAGCAGCAGCAGCGGGACGTTGCGGATGAACTCGACATAGCCCCGGATGAACGGCCTGGCCCAGCGTGGCCCGTCCATTTCGACGAGCGCCAGAACCAGCCCGATCACCATGCCGATCGCGATCGTCGCGATCGCGAGTTCGATGCTGAGCAGGAGACCGTCGAACAGCTTCGCGGCGTAGCGCCAGACGATCGCGAAGTTGAAGTGGTAGTTCGTCATGCCGGGAGACGTCTCGTCACGGGCCGTGCAGGCGACTTCGCCGCCCTGCCGCGCGCCAGCGGCGAGCGCAGGGGTCGGCGAAGCGCGACCGCGAAAGCCGCCGTCAGAATTTCGGCAGCCCCGTCTCGCGGACTGGCGGCGTCAGACCAAAATAATCGCTGATCGCGACATCGAAAATCTCGTTCTGGTGGCCGTACATGGCGATCCCGAAGGTGGTGTCGACGAAGCGCACCCAGTCCGGATCGCCCTGGCGCATGGCCGCGCCGTACAGCATGGAGTTCCAGGACTTGCCGGCATCGGCATATTTATCGGGGTGGCGCTTCGCGAGCCACCAGACGGTCGAGAGATCGACGGCGGCGGCATCGGCACGCTTTGAATCGAGCGCAAGGACGACATTGGCCTGGCTGTCGAGCTGCATGACCGTCGCCTGCGGCAGGACCTTCTTCACCGACGCTTCGGCATCGACGTTCTGCAGGATGGAGACCCGTGCACCCGATCCTGCCTTGAGCAGGGCGTCGAAGCTCTTCTTGTCGCTGTCGGGGCGCGTCAGCAGGGCGATGCCCTCGACATAATAGGGTCGGGAGAACGCGACGAGCTGCGCCCGCGCCGGTGACATCGTCATGAACTGGATGACGATGTCGACCTTCCCGGTATTGATGTTGGGAATGCGTTGAGCCGCATCCTGCCTGACGAACTCGACCTTCTTGTCGTCGTCGAAGAGCCCCTTGGCGAGGATCCGCCCCATGGCGATGTCCATGCCGACGAGCTGTCCCTTCTCATCCTCGAAATGCCAGGGCGCATTGGTCGAGCCCGTGCCGACGATGAGCTTGCCCCGGTCGAGAACGGTGCGCAGCAGGCTGTTGGGAGCGGCTTGTGCCGCCGCCTGCCTGGCTGAACTGGACGCTGCCGCAAGTGCAAGGCCACCGACAAGGCCGGCCTTGAGCAGGTTTCGTTTGCTGTCGACGACGTCTGTCATAGCGGCACGCTCCCCTTATGCGAGGCGGTCGCCTCGTATGGATTTATTCTATAATTACAGAATAAGAAGCATAACTATGTTAGCCTAGTTTTGATCGACAGAGCCTGTCAAGCGACGTCCAGAGGCGCCGAGGGAAGCGGCGCAACGAGACGGGGAGCAGATTGCTGGGGCATCTCCAATGGTGTTCGGCCGCTGGATTGGACCCCGAGGCCAGACCTGCGAGTGGCGGCGTTCAACGCCGGGTTCGACACAACGAAGCCGCCGCAATCACCGCGCTGTGTCGTCGGGCCTCTTCTCCCGGACCAGCGCTTGATCGCTCGAGCCCGGAACGTCGCAGAAGCCGAGCCAGAGACGATCACCGCTAGGAAACGATCGCGACGGTCGCCGCATTGCTTGCGCGGACAAGGTCGTCCGGCGCCAGCTTGACCTGCAGGCCACGTAACCCTCCATTGACGAAGACATATGGCTCGGAGACGGCCGTGATCTCGACAAGGGTCCTCAGCTTGCGCTTCTGACCGAATGGGCTGACGCCGCCGACCTTATACCCCGTCAGGCGCTCGGCATCGCTCGGCGCCAGCATACGCGCGCTCTTGCCTCCAACGGCCGCGGCCACCCTCTTCATGCTTGCCTCGCAGTCTGATGGGAGAACCAGACAAACGGGTATGTTGTCGACCTGCGCAATCAATGTCTTCAAGACCCGACCGGGTGGTTCACCCAGGGACTGGGCCGCCTGAAGACCGACGCGATCGCTATTGGGGTCGTATTCATAGGTTCGGAGTTCGAAGGAAACGCCGCCCGCTTTCAACACGGCCGTGGCAGGTGTGGATTGTCCCATAGCCCTCAAACCCTGGTGCTTTGGCCGCGATTGCGGCCCGCGCCGAAACGCCCCCTCCCTATAGAAATCCCGCGCCCCGAGAGACATCCCCATCTGCTGGGCCCATGAGGCACCAAGGGCTTCACTGGAGGCGGCCGTTTCGATGCGCGCGTCTGCTCCGCAGACCAGGACGAAGCCGCCCCCTTGGAAGCATCCGCGGCGAGCTTCGCGACAGCGTCACACCCTCTTGAAACCCCAACCGTCCAAACTAGTTTTCTGGGATCAGCCACGGAAGGAGAGATCCGATGACCGCGGTGACTGAACTCAAACCGGAAACGCACAGCGTCTGCATCACCTGCCATGAGGATTACCGGTATGCGCTTCTGCGCATCGGCCAGATCGAGGATGCGCAGCCCAATTCGGCGAAAGCCCTCGAATTGCAAGCTCTGAGGGCCGCGATCGTCGACTATGAGACGCGCAAGGCATTGCACGCGAAGGGACCAGAGGTGACGGCCGCGAGGTGACAGGCTCCGCAATCAGCTGAACATCGCCCACGCCGTCGAACACGTCCAACGACTGATCGGCTGCATCAAGGGTTCTGGCGGGGAGAGCGTGTTAACCGGCCTCGTCGTCAAATTGGCCGCTCGCGAGGACCACGGTGCCGGGGGCACGTGGCGAGGCGGCTGTGAATACGTTGTAAGTTGATATCGAATGACGAACACAGATCAAAGAACGGGGGTGAGAGAATGCCGCAGAAGCCGACGCGCGAGTTTGCAGTGATCAAAGTGAAGCACGTTACAGTCAGCGCAGACACGACACTGGGCGCCGTAATCGCCTTGGAAGTCGATGGGAAGAACGAAATCTCCCTCTTCATGGTGCCAGAAGTTCTCGCCTCGCTGGAGGCCATGCTGGCCAAGGCCAGTCTCGAACAGGCGCGTCACCACCCAGTTCAGTAGGCCGCCGCACGCCCTCTCACCAGAATAAACCGGGACTGCAAGCATCGGAATTGAGCGAACCACCGCAACGAGTATTGCAAATAGAACGTTCGGCAGGTTAAATGAGACCTAGGCGCAATATTCTGATTTGGGAAAAGCCATGGCCAACGAAGATGAAAATTATATTGATCTGACGGCGATGGTTATTTCGGCCTACGTCGCACATAACAATGTCCCTCGCAGCGATCTCGTTGGCTTGATTGCGAGCACGTATTCAGCGTTCGCGCAGCTCGACGCCAAATCCGAAGCTGCGCCGCCACCGGTCGCGCTCGTACCGGCCGTTCCGATCAAGAAGTCGGTCACGCCGGACGCCATCATCTGCCTGGAAGACGGCAAATCGTTCAAATCCCTCAGGCGTCATCTGGGTACGGCCTACAATCTCACTCCTGAGCAATATCGCACCAAGTGGGGCTTGCCCTCAGACTATCCGATGGTCGCACCGAACTATTCCGAGGCCCGGGCCGCCCTTGCAAAGGCATCGGGCCTGGGTCGCAAGGCCAAGGTGGTCCCGGCCGCACCCGTCGTCGCGAAGCCACCGCGCGCCAAGCGCGGCCCGCGCTCAGGCTCCAGCGCCTGACCCGGCCGCGAAGCTGACGGCCGTTGGCGCCTGCCGTTTCGGCGCTTTCGGGACTGGATATTTCTGGATCACCGCAGCCATTTTGGAGCGCGGGCGATCCAGAAGTCCGCAATTGTCCCCCTGGTCGCTTGCACGCCGATGTTATTGCTTGTCGGCGCTGGATAGGTTGACGGCTGCCTCAACCGGCGTGGCGGTGTCGATGCTGACGATGACCGACATGCCGGGCGCCAGATCCTCGGTCAAAGGCTGGCCGTGATCGATCGCGATCCGCACCGGCAGCCGCTGCGCAATCTTGGTAAAATTGCCGGTCGCATTGTCGGCCTTCAGGATGCTGAACTCGGAGCCCGTGGCTGGCGAGAACTCCTGGACATGCCCGGTCAACGAGGCGTGATGCAGCGCATCGACCGTAAAGGTCACCGGCTGGCCGATCTTCATCCCGGAGAGCTGGTTTTCCTTGAAGTTCGCGATCACCCATTTCCTGGCCGGAACCAGCGACGCCAGTTGCGTGCCAACAGCAACATATTGCCCGAGCCGCACGCCGATCTCGCCCATCTTGCCGTCCTGCGGCGCCAGGATGCGGGTGTTCTGCAGATCGATCGCGGCCAATTGCACTGCTGCCTCGGCATTGCGCACGGCTGCCTCCAGCCCGGCGCGCCCGACGATGATGGACTGCCGATCCTGCCGGGCGACATCGAGGGCCGCTTCGGCCTGGCGTAGGCTGGCGCGGGCCTGGTCGAGCACCAGACTGGCCTGATCGGCCGCGCTCTGCGTCGAAATCCCCTTCTCGCGCAGGGCGAGGATGCGCCCGGCATTGGCTTCCGCGGTTTCGACCGCCGCCTGCGCACTGGCGATCTGGGCTTCTCCGGAGCGCAGGCGCGCTTCGGCAGCGCGCTGCGATTGATCGGCATTGGCGAGATTGGCCCGCTGGCCGGCAAGAGTGGCCTGCGCCTGCCGCACACGCTGCTCGTAGATCCGGTCGTCGATCTGCACGATGAGATCACCAGCCTTCACCGTTTCGAAGTCCTGAACCGCGACTTTCTTCACATAGCCCGCCAATTGCGGGCTGATGATCGTGACCTGGCCTTTGACATAGGCATTCTCCGTGCTCTCGACCGAGCTGGCGAAGGGCGGCAGCCGCCAGGCGTAAAGCACGAGCAGCACACCGCCTGCGGCGACCAGCAGCGCAATCAGGGTTCCAGGTGAGCGAATGGCTTTCGACATGATGGCTGGTTTCGGTTCAGAGGGCTTCGGCCGGGCGTAAGAAGAACTTGGCGCTGCGCAGTCTTGCGTAGAGCAGATGGATGATCAGTCCGCCGAGCGCGGCTCCTGCCAGGGCCGCGATGAGCAGGAATGCGTCGTTATAGGCGAGGATATTGGCTTCGCGGCTGGCCTGCTGGGCGAACAGGGCGACGCCCTCGGCATTCAGCAGCCGCCCGTCGGTGAGCAGCTTTCCATAGACTGCCGAAAGCTGCCTCACCCGCTCCGCCACCGCCGGGTCGGACAGCGAGAAATGTTCGACGAGAAGGCTGGAATGGAACTTCTCGCGGAGCGTGACGAAGCTGCCGAAGAAAGCCGAACCGATCAGGCCGCCCAGACTCTGCGTGAAGAGGAAAACCACGATGAAGCTGGTAATAAAGGCCGGCCCCTGCCGGAGCGCAGCCATGAGACCGGTCAGCATCGCCGGAGGCAGGAACAGCGCGCCGCCAAACGCGATCAGGGCCTGGCTCAGATACATGTTGTCCGGCCGCGTCAGATTGGTCGCCTGACTATCCATGGCGGCACCGGCGCAAATGCAGAGCAGCGCGACGCCATGCAGCAGCGGCACGCGCTCGGGCTTGAGAGTGGCGCCGCAAAGGAGCCCGCCGCACAGCGAAGCCAGCAGGATCACCACATATAGCCCCCTGCTCTGCTCATTGAGCAGGCCAAGATTCTGGAACAGGGCGAGTGCACCCGAAGTCTGCTCGGACAGCACGATGCGGAAGACCAGCAGCACCGTCGTGATATGGAGCATTTCCCGGCTCATCAGCCAGCGCACATTCAGCAGCGGCGTCTCCCGATTGATCTCAATTGCCACCGCAAGCCCGAGCGACAGGATGGCCAGGGCAAGGCACCAGCCGATCCAGGGTGCTTCCAGCCACCAGACCAGGCGGCCCATCACCAGGATGACCGCGAGCAGGCCAAAGCCGATCGCGATCAAGGGGTAGCTGATGAAATCCAGCCGCTGCAGGACCTTCGCATGGGGAATCGGCGTCAGCGGCAGATAGAAGATCACGGCAAGCGAAATCAGCGCGAGGCCGATCGTCATCGTGTAGAGGCCCTGCCATTGGCCGATATCGAGCAGCATCGGCGAGATCAGCCGCGCCAGCGTAGGGGTGATCGCGGAGCAGGTCAGCGTCAGGCTCAAGCCCCATGACATCTTCCTGGCCGGAGGAAAGGCCTCGAGCATGTAGAGGAAGCCGAGTGTCGATATCGGCGATGCCGCCATGCCAGCGAGGAAGCGGACCCCGATCGCCGAATGCAGATCATGCGCGATGAGATGCAGAAGCGACGCGGCGACGAAGATGCAGATGCCGAGCTCAGCGAAACGGCGCAGCCCGAACTGGGTCCGGACCTTGGTCAGGATCAGGGTCAGGCTGACATTCGGCGCCATATAGGCGGCGATCAGCCAATTGATCTCGAGCTGAGTCGCCCCAAACGCCCCCTGGATCTGATTGGTATTGGCAGCCACGAAGTTCATGCCGAGGCCCTGTGTGCCAATCAGAAGGGCGGCGGCCGCGACATAGGCCGCGGCAACGGCAAAGGGCTTTGCCGGCAGCAGAGCCGGGCTCTCAGGGCGGGAAGGCTCTTGGACGTTCGCAGATGAAGGATCTGCTTCGGGCCGCGCTTCCGTTTCGTTGGTCGTAGCCATGGCCATGAGCCTCAGGACTGAGGCTCCATATTGCGGATCATCTGCCGAAGCACGCGGATCGCGATCTCGAGTTCGGCAGGGTCGATCTCGCGCAATACCTCGCGGCCGATCTCGCCGGAGATCTCCTCGATCTCCTCGACCTGATGTTGGGCGGCTGGGGTCAGGCTGATCTGTTTCGCCCGCCGATCGCCGTCGATGGCGCTTCGCTCGATCAGGCCGTTCTTCTCCATCCCGTCGAGCAGGCGCACGACGGTCGGGCCCTCGACCTCCAGCAGACTGGCGAGTTCCGTCTGATTGATCGCCGGGCAACGCGAGAGATGAAGCAATGCGCGTGCACGCGACAAGGTCAGGCCGCGTTGGCGCACAAGGCGATCGAACAGGGTTCGCAATTTGCGGCCGGCCGTCGACAGCTCCGTCAGGAAGCTGCGCTCGAATCCAGGTTGGGCACCGTCCATAGAACGCATATATGTAGTATGCTATCTATTAGTCAAGCACCCAACCAAAGGCATTCGGACAAACCCAGGCGCAGGCCGACAATCCGTCGGGGATGCCCGAGGCTAGGAGCGCAGCGGTTTTCCTTGCCCAGCCGGTAGACTATTTCCGACACGGCTCTATAATTGTCGACAATAGGCAATAATTCGAACGCAAGGACGGAGCCGTCTGATGAAAACCTACAGGATTGCCGCCATTCCCGGCGACGGGATCGGCGCCGAGGTGATCGAGGCGGGTCTCGAAGTCCTGTCGCTCTGCGCCGCCCGGTCCGGCAGTTTCGCGTTCGACTTCACCCATTTCGATTGGGGTTCGGACTACTTCAAGCGCCATGGCCGGATGATGCCCGAAGACGGGCTCGACCGCATCCGCGATTGCGACGCGATCTATTTCGGTGCCGTCGGCGCGCCCGATGTGCCCGATCATGTCACCCTATGGGGCCTGAGGCTCGCCATCTGTCAGCCCTTCGACCAATACGCGAATGTGCGCCCGACGCGCATCCTGCCGGGCATCGAGCCGCCCCTGCGCGGGGTGGCTCCGGATGATCTCGACTGGGTGATCGTGCGCGAGAATTCGGAGGGCGAATATGCCGGCCAGGGCGGGCGCTCGCATCGCGGGCAACCCGAGGAGATCGCGACCGAGGTCTCGATCTTCACCCGCGGCGGGGTCACGCRCATCATGCGCTTCGCCTTCGAAATGGCGCGCTCTCGTCCCCGCAAACTCTTGACCGTCGTCACCAAGTCGAACGCACAGCGCCACGGCATGGTGATGTGGGATGAGATCGCCGCCGAAGTGGCGCGCGAGTTTCCCGACGTGACCTGGGACAAGATGCTGGTCGACGCCATGACCATCCGCATGACACTGAAGCCGCGGAGCCTCGACACGATCGTCGCGACGAATCTTCATGCCGACATCCTGTCCGACCTCGCCGCAGCCCTCGCCGGCTCGATCGGCATTGCCCCCACCGCCAATCTCGACCCCGAGCGCCGCTTTCCCTCGATGTTCGAGCCGATCCACGGCTCCGCCTTCGACATCACCGGCAAGGGCATTGCCAATCCGATCGCCAGCTTCTGGTCCGCCGTGATGATGCTCGACCATCTCGGCGAGGCGGACGCAGCCGCGCGGCTGATGCGCGCAATCGAGCGCGTCACGGCTGACCGGGCAAACCACACGCCGGATCTCGGCGGCGCGGCGACCACGCGCTCGGTGACCGATGCAGTGCTGGAGGCGCTCCGCGGCGACAATCTCGCTCACGCCGCCAGCTGACCGGCGCCCTGCGGATAGCGGCATCGTCGCGACCCGCCCGGCGGTTCAGGCGGCGACGCGGACTGTCGCCAGTCGGCTCGCAAGTTCGACGGCGCTCTGGAGCGCGCCGGGCGAGGCCACTCCCTGGCCGACAATGTCGAATGCTGTGCCATGCGCTGGCGTCGTGAAGACGACATCGAGCCCCGCCGTCACCGTGACGCCGCGATTGAAGCCCCTGAGCTTCGTCGCGATCTGGCCCTGGTCGTGATACATGGCCACAACGCTGTCGAATTCGCCGGCGAAGGCACGAATATAGACCGTATCGGCCGGATAGGGCCCGGTGCAGCTGATGCCTCCAGCCGCGATCCGCTCCACGGTCGGCCGGATTAGCTCGATCTCGTCGCGGCCGAACAGGCCGTTCTCGCCGGCGTGAGGATTGAGTGCGGCCACCGCGATGCGCGGGCTGACGATCCCGGCGCGCTTCATCATCCGGTCGACGAGTTCGACCGCATCGGTGATCGCGCGCGCATCGATCAGGTCGAGGGCTTCGCGCAGCGAGACATGCGACGTCACCCGCGACATCCACTGGCCGTCGAGCACGTTCATTTCCGAGAAATAGCCGTGATGCCTGAGCAGATGCGCGAACAACTTGTGCTCGTCKGGAAAGCGCCAGCCACCTGCGAACATCGCGGCCTTGTTCAGCGGCGCGAAGGTGATCGCATCGAGCTCCCCGGCCTGCGCCATGCTGATCGCACGGGCCAGCGTCTCGCCTGTGATCCGGCCGGATTCCGCCGATATCTGCCCGCGCCCGAGTTGAGCCGGATCGGCATTGCCGAGATCGACGAGCGGGATCTCGGGAGCATCCCAGTCGATCTCGTCGCGTTCAGTCACGCCGGTCCAACGGAGCTGAACACCGGCATCGCGCGCGCCCTGCTCCAGCACGCGACGATCACCAATCGCAACGAGCCGGACATGCTCGCGATAGCGGCCTGCGGCGAGAACCTTGGCCGCGATCTCGGGACCGATGCCGGTCGCGTCTCCGAAGAGGAAGCCGAGGCGAGGCTTATCCTGCATGGCGGCCATGACGTCCCTCAGATTCAAGATGCTTATTGTCGACAATATGATATTCATCGCATGGGATCCGATGAGGAGCAATGCCGATGATGCTGGAACGATCAGAACCCGGGGCGAACCTGCCGCCACTCCTGCCGCATAGCACCGTGCTGATGGCAGGATTCGAGCGGCGTAAACTGCGCACCCGCGGTGCCGAAATCGAGGTGGCCATAGCCGGAAGCGGGCCGCCCTTGCTGCTGATCCACGGCAACCCGCTCAATCTGTCGAGCTGGCACAAGATTGCGCCATCGCTGGCTCAGAGCTTCACGGTGGTCGCGACCGACCTGCGCGGGTATGGCGACAGCTCCAAGCCCGACGGCGGAGAGGATCATGCCGGCTACAGTTTCCGCGCGATGGGCGAGGACAATTTCGACGTGATGGACGCGCTCGGATTCGACCGTTTCGCAGTCGCCGGGCACGACCGGGGCGCGCGCGTCGCCTTCCGCATGGCTCTCGACCAGCCGGACCGCGTCACCGCGCTGGCCGCTCTCGACATCGTGCCGACCCATCATGTCCTGACCAATGTCAGCCTCGGCTGGGGGCTTGAATCCTACCACTGGTTCTTCATGGCGCAGAAAGCGCCGTTTCCCGAGCGGCTGATCTGCGCCGATCTCGACTATTACATCCGCTACAAGCTCAACAAGAAGGGTGTCGGGCTCGAGATCTTCACGCCCGAGGCGCTGGCTGACTACGCACGCTGCACGACCCCGGAGCAGATTCACGCCGTCTGCGAAGATTATCGCGCCACCGTGACCCTCGACCTTGCCATGGACACGGCGGATTACGGCAAGCGCAAGATCGCCTGCCCCGTCCTCGTCCTGTGGGGCTCGAACAGCCATTGCGGCCGGCATTTCAAGCCGCTCGAAGCCTGGCAGGAATGGGCGGACGGCGTGCGCGGCTGGGCCATTCCGACCGGGCACTATCCGGCCGAGCACCGACCCGACCTCGTCTACGCCGCCTTCCATGACTTCTTCTCGGGACGTGAGCCCGTGCCCTATGCCGAAGCCGCCTGATGCCGGCGCTCGATCCGCAGGAAGCGAAGCGGAGGCTGCACGCACCCGGGGAGATCGCCTGTCTCGATTTGCGCGAACAGGGTCAGTACGGCGAAGGCCACCCCTTCCTCGCCGTGCCCTGCCCCTATAGCCGGCTGGAGGCGCTGGTCGGGGTACTCGTGCCCCGCCGCGACGTGCCGGTCGTGCTGGTCGACGAGGGCGATGGGGTGTCCGAGCGCGCCGCAACGCGGCTCACCGCGATGGGTTACAGCCGTATCGACTGGATCGCGGGCGGCGCCCCGGCCTGGGCGGCGGCCGGATACACCCTGTTCAAGGGCGTGAACCTGCCGAGCAAGACGCTGGGCGAGCTGGTCGAGGAGCATTGGCACGTGCCTGCGATCGGTCCCGACACTCTCGACGCCTGGCAGGAGCAGGGCCGCCCGCTGCACCTCCTCGACGGTCGCTCAGCCGGCGAATACACGAAGATGACGATCCCGGGCTCGCGCTCCTTTCCGAACGGAGAGGCGGCGCATCGCTGGGACGCACTCGCCCCGGGGGAAGCCCCCGTCATCATCAACTGCGCCGGGCGGACGCGCAGCATCATCGGCACCGCGGGCTTGGCGCTGATGCAGCCGGGCGCAGTGGTGCTTGCCCTGGAAAACGGGACGCAGGGCTGGGCGCTCTCGGGCCGTGCGCTCGCGTATGACTCTGCCGCCGGTCCTTTGCCGCAGATCGACCGCGCGGCAAGCCGCCTGCGGGCCGATGCCTTCATGCGCACGCATGCTATTTCGCGGATCGACCGCCTCAAAGCCGAAGACCTCGCCGGAGAGCCCGGCCGCACGACCTATCTTCTCGACATGCGCGATCCGGCCGAGCACGCGGCCACGCCGCATGCCGCGGCGGCCTCAGCGCCAGGAGGCCAGCTCATTCAGGCCACGGACCACTGGATCGGCGTCCGCCGAGCGCGCATCATCCTGGCCGACGATACCGGGTTGCGCGCGGCGCTCGCTGCGTTCTGGCTGCGCCAACTCGGCTACGAAACCTATGTGCTTCCCGATATCGAGTCCTGGCCGGCCGACTGGCGCCTGCCGGTATCCGAACCGCCTCCCGACCTTGTCGCACCACCTGCAATCAGCGCCGATGAGGCGATCGAGCGCGCGCAAGCCGGAGACCTGCTGCTCGACCTGCGCGGCTCGCTTGCCTATCGCGCCGGCCATCTGCCGGGCGCCGCCTGGTCGATCCGGCCGCGCCTGCCGGCCGTGGCGGGCCGGCATGTGCTGCTTGCGGGAGACGAGACAGCAACCGCGCTCGCCAGCCGCGACCTCGCGGAATGCGGCGCGACATCGGTTCGCCGGGTCACAGGCGACGCAAGCGATTGGCGCGCGGAGGGGCTTGCCCTCGACAGCTCGCCCGACGCCCCCGCGGACGCCGACGCCATCGACTTTCTGTTCTTCGTGCACGACCGGCACGACGGCAATCTCGATGCCGCGCGGCGCTATCTTGCCTGGGAGCTCGGGCTGGTCGCCCAGCTCGACGCAGACGAACGCGGCGAATATCGGCTCGACACGCTCGACCTCAGAGCCTGATGCAACATTTCGGCATCGGGCTCAGGATCGTCGGAGCGGAACGCGTATCCGGCCCGCTGATCTAACCGATCGCCCTGGTGATCGCCTCGGTCATGCCACGGGTCCCGGTGGTGCCGCGGATGTCGCGCGTGCGCGTCTCGGGCCCCGAGAGCGCGGAGCGGATCGCCGCTTCCATCGTGCGTGCGGCCTCCACCGCCTGCGGCAGGGATCGGACCCGGCCGAGATGCTCGATCAGCATCCGCGTCGACTCGATCATTGCATAGGGATTGGCTACGCCCTTGCCGGCAATGTCGGGCGCCGAACCATGCGTCGCCTGCGCCATGGCGAGGCCGCCCTCGCCGATGCACAGGCCGGGCGCCATGCCGAGCCCGCCGACCAGCCCCGCGGCTTCATCGGTCAGGATGTCGCCGAACATGTTCGTCGTCACCACAGTGTCGAAGCTCTGCGGATCGCGCACCAGGCGCATTGCGAAGGTATCGACGATCACCTCGTCGATCGTGACATCGGGATAATCCTTCGCCGCCTCGTAGCAGCTCTCCACGAACATGCCGCAGCCGAGCTTGAACACCGTGTTCTTGTGCACGAGCGTCAGGCGCTTGCGCCGCGACCGGGCGATGTCGAGCGCGGCACGGGCGACCTTGCGGCTGCCCCTGCGCGAGATGACGCGCACCGAGATTGTCAGGTCGTCATTGGGCCGGAACTCGCCCGAGCCCATCACGACATTGCGGTCCGGCTGGAAGCCCTCGTTGTTCTCGCGCACGATGACGAGGTCGACATCGTCATAGATGCAGCCGATGTCGGGGTAGGATCGCGTCGGGCGGACATTGGCGAACAGGTCGAAATGCTTGCGCAGGATCGGATGCGGATTGATCGCGCCCGGCCCCTTTGGATAGGCCTGATGACCGATCGGCCCGAGGATGAAGCCGTCGAAGGTGGCGAGTCTCGTGGCCGATATCGTCCCCGTTGAGGACGCCGATGGTGAGCTTCGCCATGGTCAGAGCCTCAAGGGCGCCATCAGGCGCTCGATCGAGGGCAGAGTGTCCAGGTCGCGCACCATGGCGATCACGTCCTCGATCCGTTCCCGGCCGAGACTGGCGAAGCCCGCGGTCTCGCGGAACTTGTCCGAGACCTCCTCGTAGCTCATCGGGTTGGCCGGACTTCCCTTGCCGAAATCGGCCCGGCCCGAGATGGTCCGGCCATCTTTCAGCGTAATGGCGATGAGGGTCGTCATCTTGTCGTAACCGGCGGCCTCAGCCTCATCGTCCACCACGAAATCGACCCGCTCGATCATTGCCTTGACGTCGGCGCGGTTCACCACCGCGTCGGTGAATTCCGCAAGGCCGGCCTTACCCTCGATCAGGAGGATCGCCATGCAGAACTCCATCGAGAACTTGGCCTGGAGCTCGTTGGTCGGCCGATGGTGGATCAGCGCGTTGGGCATGTTGTGGTTGGTGCCGACGCGGACCCGCTCCACCGCGTCCGCGGTGATCCGGTTCTCGCGGATGAGACGCAGCATCTCGGTCATACCCGGATGGGTCAGCGAGCCTGAAGGATGCGGCTTGATCGAGATGCCGGGCGCCGCAAAGGTCCAGGGCGCCCCGAGCTGGTTCAGGATGGCGCCCTCGTCATAGCCGCCGCCGGCAGCCCGGAAGAAGCCGCGCGGCGCCTCCAGGATCTTGTCCGTGGCGCTCCAGCCATATTCGGCGAACTGAGCCGCCGCGACGCCGCTCTCCGACGAGCGCCCGGCATGGAAGGGCTTGGTCATCGTGCCGAAATTCTCGCGCAGTCCGGCCGACTGACTGCCGGCGATCGACAGCGCGCGCAGGGTCTGGTCGAGGTCGAGCCCCATCAGCCTGGCGCTGGCCGCCGCAGCCGCGAAGGTGCCGCAGGTGGCCGTGGCGTGGAAACCGGTCTGGTAATGTCGCGGGTTGATCGCCTCGGCGATCTTGCACTCCACCTCGACGCCAAGATGGTAGGCGAGCATCACATCGCGCCCGCTGGCACCCTTCGCCTCGCCCATGGCAAGCGCCGCCGGCAGCGCAGGTGCGGTCGGATGGGTGAGGAGCCCGTAGACCCGGTCCTTGGCCACGGCAAGCTGGGTATCGTCATAGTCGTCGGCGTGAATGCCGACGCCGTTGGCGAAGGCCGCGAAGCGCGGCGCGACCTTCAGCCGCGAGCCGATGACCGTGGCCGGTCCGCTCGCCAGGTTCAGATCGGCGAGATGGCGGCGCACATAGTTGCCGCTATGGGCGACCGAGCCCGACAACGCCAGCCCGAGCCCGTCGAGGATCGATTTCTTGCCGAGTGCGACGACATCGCCGGGCAGATCCGCCGGCGACGCATCGCAGATGAAGGACGCCACATAGCGCGTCAGACCGTTATCCGCGGGCGAAAGGTTATCGGGCGTCTTCATGGCGTCCTCCAGGCTAGCCATCAGCCTCTAATTGTCTTTTGCCGATTGTCAACAGTTTAAGATCCAATGGCGTTGCCCGGCTCCGACTGATAGATTGGGCCAATCACACGGAACCCAGTGCATGAGCCTCGATATCGATTCCGCCCTGCAGCTTCGCCGCAACCAGTCCCTGACCTCGATCATCCGCCACGAGTTGGAGCAGATGATCGAACGGGGCGAACTGAGTGCCGGCGAGCGCCTCAACGAGAACGCGCTCGCCGCCAGGCTGGGTGTCAGCCGGGGGCCGATCCGCGAGGCATGCCGGGGACTCGAGCAGAGCGGGCTGGTGAACGTCGTGGTCAACCGTGGCGTGTTCATCCGCGCGCTCGACGGGCGCGAGGCGGCCGAGCTCTACGAAATACKGGCGGCGCTCTACGGTTTGGCAGGCAGGTTGCTGGCGCCCATCGTCACGGACGAGCAGGTGGCCATCCTCTCCGGCTATGTCGCGGAGATGGACGCCGCGATGGCAGCCGGCGACCTCAACAGCTTCTATCCCGGCAATCTGCGCTTCCACGAAGCCATCGTCGAATTCGGCGGCAATGGCCGCCTCGCAGCCGAATGCGCCGCCATCCACCGCGAGATGCACCTCCTGCGCCGCCGCACCCTCGATATGCCCGGCCGGATGACGACCTCGAATGACGAGCACCGCGCGATCCTCGAACGGATCGCGGCACGCGACCCCGCCGGTGCCGAGGCTGCACTGGAGGAGCATGTCCTGATCAGTCGCACCGCCTTGTTCGGCCCGCTCGGCCATTACCCGGACGCCTGATCAGCCGCGGACCGGCGCGACCTTCGCGCCGCCCAGGAGCGGCAGGCGGTTGGCGAGGAACACGACCGCGAACGAGACGATCAGCAGCATGATCCCGAGCACCGAGATCGCGCCGAGATCGCCGGATTCGTTGAGGTCGTAGATGATGACCGATACGAGCTTGGTGTCGGCGGTGGTCAGCAGGATCGTCGCCGAAAGCTCGCGGATCGTGCCGATGAACACGAAGCACCATGCCGCCACGACGTTTGAGCGCAACAACGGCGCGGTGATGGTGCGCAGGGTCGTCATCCGCGTCGCGCCGAGGATGCGCCCCGCCTCCTCGAGCTCGACATGCACGCTCTTGAAGGCGGACGAGAGTTGCTGGTAGCCCGCAGGCATCTCGATGGTCAGGAAAGCGATCAGCAGGATCCAGAGCGTGCCGTAGAGCGGCAATATCGGGCTGGAATAGCTGAGGAAGAGGCCGACGCCGAGGACGATGCCGGGGATCGCGACCGGCGCGGTAGCGAGATAGCCGAGCAGCGGAGCCCCGCGCGAACTGCCGCGCGTGACGAGATAGGCCACGACGAGCGCGATCGCCGTGCCGATGGTCGCGGTGAGGAAGCCGAGCAGGAACGTGTTGCGCAGCGCAAGTTGTGTCGCCGAGAACTCGAAGAACACGAACCAGATATGGTGGAGCGTGAAGCTCTCGAAGGTCAGCGGCTCCGCCACCGTGCGGGTGAGCGCGGTCTTCACCAGCGCGGCATAGGGCATCAGCACCGTCAGCGACAGGATAAGGAAGGTGAAGCCGAGCGCCAGCCATTTCCAGCGCCCGAGCACCGTGATGCGCGCGCTGCCGCTCTTGCCGCCGACCGTGGTGTATCCGCGCCGGCCAAGGATGCGCCGCTGCGTCCAGAGCAGCAGGATGGTGACGAGGAGCAGCGGCAACGCCGCCGCCGCAGCGAGCCCGGGCTTGGGCGGGTACTGGAACAGGCTCCAGATCTTGGTGGTGATGACGTGGAAATTCGCCGGTAGGGCGAGGATGGCAGGCGAGCCGAACATGGTCAGCGCCTGCAGCACCGCGATCAGCGAGCCTGCGAGCATGGCCGGCAGGACGAGGGGCACCGTCACCTTGCGCAAGGTCGTCCACAGGCCACCGCCGAGGATGGCGGATGCCTCCTCAAGTTCGGTCGGAACGCGTTCGAGCGCGTTCGTCACCAAGGTGAAGACATAGGGAAACGTGTAGCACGCGATCGCGAAGACGAGGCCGGACAGGGTGTAGATGTCGACGAGGTACTCGTAGGGATCGAGGTCGAACAGCCAGCGATAGACGGCATTGATGATGCCGCTATTGGGCGCGGCCAGGATCTCCCAGGCGATGGCGCCGAGGAAGGGCGGGGTCACGAAGGAGGCCATGACGAGCCCGCGCACGAGCGTGCGACCCGGCATGTCGGTGCGGGCCACGATCCAGGCGAGTGGCGTCGCGATGGCGCAGGACAGCACACCGACGCTGAGCGCCGTGGTGATCGCCACGATGAACGGCCGGCGCAGCGTCGCATCGCTGACCAGAGCCCTGAAATTCGCCAGGCTGAGGCTGCCGGACTGATCGGTCACGGCGTAGTAGCCGAGCCATGCGAGCGGCAGCACGACCAGCACCGAAAGGATAACCGTGAGCAGCACGAAGATCGGCCGCGACCAGTCGATGGTGACGTGGCGTATGGGAACTCCGGACACGATCCCGGTTATCGCTGTCATGAGGATCTCCGTGCGCCGCCAGCGCGCGACGCGCCGGCGCCGGGTGCAGCTCTCGTCAAAGGGCGATGCACGGCGCGGAAGATCCGCGCCGTGGGGTCCGCGCGGAACGGATCAGGTGCCGAAATACTCTTCGTATTTCTTCTTGATCATCTCGATATTCGGCTCGAGCTTCAGCGGGTCGGAATAGAGCAGCTTGATCTTGGAAAGCGGCGTACGCGTCTCCTTCTCCTTGACGCGCGGGTGGAACGAGCGAAGCCCGCCGGAATCGCTGTTGAGCTGTTGTGTCTCCTGGTCGAAGAGGAAGGAGTAGAACAGCTTCGCGGCATTGGGGTGCGGCGCGTTCTTCAGTATCCCGCCATGACCGATGGCGATCGGCGTGCCCTCGGTCGCATAGACGATCTCGACGGGAACGCCGGACTCCTTGAGCATGAACATGTTGTATTCGTTGCCGTCGGCTTCGATCGAACGTTCGCCCTGGGCGAGTTTCTTCGGCGGCTCTGTCGATGACTGGACCTGCATGATGCGCTGCTTGCCGAGCTTCTCGAAGAACTCCCAGCCGAGCGCCTGACTGAGGACGTCCGTGCCGGTCATCACCGTGCCGGAATAGCCGGGATGGGCCTTGACGATGCGGCCGCGCCATTTCGGATCGAGCAGGTCGGCATGGCTCTTGGGCGCATCCTCCGCCTTCACCTGCTTGCTGTTGTAACCGATGACCGAGAGATGCGCGCGATAGGCCGCATAATAGCCGTCGGCATCCTTGGCCTCCTTCGGCCAGTCCTTCGCGACCTCGGCCGGCACGGCCTGGGCCAGCCAGCCATTGCGCTTGAACAGGACGAAATGCACCGCGTCGGAGGTTTCGACGACGTCGGCATTATGGATGGAGCTGCCATATTCCTGGCTGAGGCGCTGGAACACCCGCTCGGAACCGGAACGCTCGACCTTCACCTTGATGCCGGGATATTTCGCCTCAAACGCATTGCCGACCTTTTCCGAGACCGCCACGTCGGTCGCGGTGTAGAAGGTGACCGTGCCTTCTTTCTTCGCCGCCTCGATAAGCTCCGGCGTTACCTGATAGGGGGCCGGAGCCTGCGCCAAAGCGGGCATGCTTCCGAGAGCGGTCGAGAGCAGAAGGCCGGCCACCACGGATCGTCTGTCGAACATTGGGCGTGTCATTCTCGTTCCTCCTCATTGTTATGATGTTGGCGAGATTGCTTTCGCGCCCCCGGTTCAGCGGGCGAGAGCGCGGCAGTGCTCCTGTGGAAAGTGCAGCCAGACGGGTTGGCCGCGGTCGATGGCGAGGTGCGGTTCGGCAACCGTGCGGATCTGCGCGCCGCCGGGAAGTTCGATCAGGTAGTCGCGATGCGAGCCGAGATAGACCTGGCGCAGGACCGTGCCCTGCGCCCGGTTCGGCCCGTCGCCCTGCGGCTTGGCGTCCAGCACGATGTCATGATGGCGCACCGAGACGACGCCATCGCCGCCGGCCGAGAAATCGCCGGTGCCGCAGCGAAGCTTCAGCGGGCCGCACTCGACCGTATCGGCATCGAGCCACCGGCCCTTCAGGATGTTGGTGCCGCCGAGGAAGCGCGCCACGAATTCCGATTGCGGCCGCTCATAGATCTCTTCCGGGCTGCCCGCCTGCTCGATCCGGCCCTGGTTCATCACCACGATGAGATCGGCCGTGGTCATCGCCTCGGCCTGGTCGTGCGTCACATAGACGGTGGTGTAGCGATAGGCGTCGTGGAGCCGGCGGATCTCGAAGCGCATCTCCTCGCGCAGGTTGGCGTCGAGATTGGAGAGCGGCTCGTCGAGCAGCAGGATCTCGGGCTCGACGACGAGCGCGCGTGCCAGCGAAACGCGTTGCTGCTGCCCTCCGGACAGCTCTCCCGGATAGCGCTCGGCCAGCGGCTTCAACCGCGTGACGTCGAGGATCTTGTCGACGAGCCGCGCGATCTCGGCCGCCTGCATCTTCCGGAGGGACAGCCCATAGCCGATATTCTCGCGAACGGTCATGTGCGGCCAGAGCGCGTAGCTCTGGAAGATCATCGACATGCCCCGCCGCTCCGGCGGTTCGCTCCAGCCGGCCGACGAGATCGTGCGCCCGCCGACATGGATCTCGCCACCCTTGGGCGTGATGAAGCCGGCGATGAGGCGCAAGGTGGTCGTCTTGCCGCAACCCGACGGCCCGAGCAGGCAGACGAGATTGCCCTTCTCGACATTCAGATCGACGCGATCGACGACCGTCATCGCGCCGTACCGCATCGTCAGATCGGCAAGTTCCAGAAACGCCAATGCATCCTCCCAGACGCGATATCGCCTGGACATCCGGGGTCCGGGCTTCGTTTTTCTGGATCGGCGGCGAGCGGGTACGCCTGCTCCGCTATCCCAATTTTGATACGAGCTAAGGGCCAATCCTCAGGATTGTCAACAATAAGCATTCTACGATCAACCCTGAGCTGCACTTGAACGGTTGTGCAGTGGGCCGACCGGATCTCCGCGCCTAGGCGGCAGGCGGCAGATCCAAGCCTTAAGCCCAAGTCCCGATATCGGTCTCGGGAGGCGTGGATCTGCGCCGATCTGTTCCCTCCCCGGGACGCGCGACCACCTCATGAGAGCATGGTAACTCGAGAATTGCAAACTGTTGACAGTTTTCTGTAGACGCTGATATCAGAACCTATGACCATTCCAGACGATGCCCTGACCATTCTGAGGACCCGCTCGCTTTCGGGCGTGCTCGAACGCGAAATCGAGAGGGCGATCCTTGCCGGCGAGATTCCGCCGGGGAAGCGGGTCAACGAAAACCATCTGGCGATCCGCTTCGGCACCAGCCGCGGCCCGGTGCGTGAGGCGCTGCGGGCCCTTGAAGGGCTCGGCCTGGTCGAGCTGATCCCCAATCGCGGCGTCTTCATCCGCCAGCCGGCGGTCGAGGAGGCCATCGAGATCTACGACGTGCGCACGGTGCTGTTCGGTCTTGCCGGCAAGCTCCTGGCCGAGCGGGTCAGCGAGGCGGAGGTGGCGCGGTTGAGGGATTATCTCGAGCAGATGGAAGCAGCCGCGCGCCACCGCGACTTCGACCGCTACTACCCGCTCAACCTCGCCTTCCACGAATTCATCATCGATGCCTGCGGCAATGGCACGCTCGCCGCACAATATCGCGGGCTGGTCAAGAAGCTGCACCTGTTTCGTGCCCGCAGCCTGGTGCAGGGCGGCGGCCTGGAGGTTTCCAACTCGGAGCATCGCGAGATGGTCGAGGCGATCGCCGCCCGCGATCCCGAGCGTGCCCAGCGCGCCCATTCCGACCATGTCGCCCGCGCCAAGGCGCGCCTGCTCGCCGCCTACCGGAAGACCGAGGCGCAGCCCACGCGTCTGACCAGCTGACGATCTTCGTTCAAGAGAAAGCCGGATACGCCATGACCGAGCTCAACCACGTTACTGCCTCCGCTGTCGCGTTCATCGAGAGGGCGAGCTACGACGGCCTGCCAGCTGAGGCGCTGCGGATCGGCCGGCGCTGCATCATCGATACGCTTGGCCTCTACCTGGCCGGTGGACTTGAGGACTCGGTGCGCATGCTGGCGGCCGATGCGGCGGAAACCGGCGGCAAGGCCGAGGCGCTGCTGATCGGCCATGGCCATACCCGCGTTCCCGCGGCGCTGGCGGCGCGCGTGCTCGGCACTGCCGGCCATGCTCACGACTGGGACGACACCCAGGTTTCGAACGACCCGCGCCATGTCTACGGCCTGCTGACCCACCCCTCGGTGCCGCCGCTGACCGCCGCGCTTGTGCTGGCGCAACGCCTTGGCGGCGTTGACGGCAAGCGCCTCATGCTCGCCTTCCAGACGGGGTTCGAGGTCGAATGCAAGATCTCGGAATGGATGACGCCGCGCCATTATCGTCGTGGCCATCACAGCAGCGGCACGGTCGGCACCTTCGGCGCCGCCGCCGCCGCCGCGAAGCTGCTCGGTCTCAAGGGCGCTGAGGTGGCGCATGCCCTCGGCATCGCAGCGAGTTTCGCTGCCGGCATCCGCTGCAATTTCGGCACGATGACCAAGCCGCTTCATGTCGGTCGCGCTTCGGAAAACGGCGTCACCGCGGCCCTTCTCGCGGCACGCGGCTTCACCGCCGACCCGGCGGCCCTCGACGGCACCTGGGGCTTCTTCCAGGTGATGGGCGAGGGACTTTCGGAAGAGAAGCTGCCGCAGGGCTTCGGCGAGACGCTGACGATCGCTGAGCCCGGCATCAGCATCAAGCCCTACCCGTCCGGCATCCTGACCCACCAATCGATGGACGCGATGCTGGCGTTGGTGCTCGCGCATGACCTCAAACCCGAGCAGGTCGAGCGCATCCGCTTCTTTGCCGGCAGGAACATCCTCGAGCCGATCCGCTATCCGCTGGCGCAGAACCACCTCCAGGCCAAGTTCTCGATGCCCGCGCTGCTCTCGATGATCGCGCTCTGTCGCCGCGCCAGCCATCACGAGTTCAACGACGCGTTCGTGGCCTCGCCGGCGATGCAGGACATGCAGAAGCGCACCGAAATCCTCAACGACCCCGAAATCGATGCGCGCGGCTATGACAAGATCCGCTCGCGCATCGAGGTCGAGACCAAGGACGGCCGGACCCTCGTGCAATGGGCCGACGAGCGCTATCGCGGCGGCCCGGACAACCCGATCAGCGACGCCGATCTCGAAGCCAAGTTCCGGATGTGTGCCGAGGGCGCGATCACCGACGCCGCCCAGGACAGGCTGCTCGATCTGGCCTGGGGCGTCGACGCCCTGCCGCGGATCGAGATGCTCGTCGAGCAGCTCGTCTTCGACACCACGCCGGCAGTCCGGCCGCTGCGCAACGCCGCGCAGTAAGACGGCCTGGCGCGGAGAAGCCGCGCCGCCGCGCCAATCGAACGAGGCCTCTCCGAAGCAGGGAGGCCCATTCATCGATCTCAGGGAGAGAAACCATGCGACATCTGGCCATCGCCACAGCCGTCGCCACCAGCCTCTCGGCCTGGTCGGCAGGCGGCGCCGCCGCGCAAGCGCCGGTCGATTACCCGCATAAGGTGGTCACGCTCGTCACCCATTCGAGTCCGGGGGGCGGCAGCGACGTCTTCTTGCGCGAGATGGCCAAGCACCTGCCGAAATACATCAAGGCGACCTTCATCATCGAGAACGTGCAGGGTGGCAGCGGAGCCCGCGCCGTCTCGCGGCTGGCGACGGCGCCCGCCGATGGCAGCGTCTTCTACGCGACGACGCCGACCTACATCTACACCTCGCTGCTCTCGAAGACACAGCACGGCTACAAGGACGTCGAGCCGCTGGCGAACTTCTTCACCGACTCGGAGGTGATCTACACCCGCGCCGACGGCCCCTACAAAACCCTCAAGGACGTGATCGACAAGGCGCAGAGCTCGCGTGGGCGTTGGGGCGCGGCCAATCCGGCCTCGCTGGAGCGCCAGGCGGCCGAGCAGCTCAAGAAGGCGGCAGGCGTGTCCCCCGCCGTGGTCTCGCATGAGGGTGGCGGCGACCTGATGATCAACGTGCTCAACGGCACGCTCGATATCGGCATCGGCGAGATCCCGGAGATTCGTCCGCAACTCGAGGCCGGCAAGATCCGGCTGCTCGCGACCTTCGATGCCAAGCGTATGGAAGCCTTCCCCAACGTCCCGACGGTGAAGGAATCCGGCTACGCGATCGCGCTCGACAAATTCCGTGGCCTTGCCGGCCCCAAAGGGCTGCCGCCGGCGATCACCAAGATCTGGGACGAGGTCGTGCCGAAGATCCTGGCCGATCCCGAGTATCAGAAGGTCTACAGAACCGAGAGCCTGGTCGCGAACTTCATACCCCACGACCAGTACCAGGGCTTCGTCCAGAACTTCGGCACCGTCACCGAAGCCTTCCTGAGGGAGAACGGCGTCCTGAAGTGACGCCGCGCTCCAGCGACC
Organism: Allobosea sp. 01N443; assembly: GCF_056399325.1. Lineage (NCBI taxonomy): Bacteria > Pseudomonadati > Pseudomonadota > Alphaproteobacteria > Hyphomicrobiales > Alloboseaceae > Allobosea > Allobosea sp. 01N443. Next base: position 21,666 of record NZ_JBFTRC010000048.1, on the reverse strand, counting down.
ATGTGCGCAACCCGTCGGGAAAGACCGTAGCATGAGCGGGCGAACAGCTCAGAAGGATCTGGCAGGCGGGCTCATCGTGCTCGCCATCGCGATCCTGTACTACCTCGGCATCAGCGACATCGCGGAGAGTTCGCTCGCCGACGATGTCGGCGCGGGCGGATTGCCGCGTATCCTCGCCTTCGCCCTGGCCGGGTTCGGCGCGGTCCTGGTGGCCCGCGCCATCATCGAGGGCGCGCTGGCGCGGGCGCCGAAGCCAGCCGCGATAGTCACTCAACCCGGTGATGACGACCCGATCGCGCCGCTGCCGCGCGCGCTCGGTTTCCTCGGCTTCGGTGCGGCCTATGTCGTGCTCGTGCCGATCATCGGCTACCTGCTCGCCATTGCCCTCCTGATCGGCGCGATCGCTCTCTTCGAGGGCGCGGCGGCGAACTGGAAAACCGCGCTGATCGCGATGGGCGGGGCCGTCGGCTACTGGGCGATCTTCGTCAAGCTGCTCGGCGTGCATCAGCCCTCCGGCTGGTTCTTCTAAGGGGACGATGATGCATTCGCTCGGAATCGCATTCGACCTCCTGTTCGGCTCGCCGATCATCCTGTTCTCGATCGTCGGCCTCATCTGGGGCATCATCGGCGGATCGCTGCCCGGTATCTCGGCCTCGATCACCATGGCCCTGCTGCTGCCCTTCACCTACGGCATGGCGCCGGTGCAGGCGATCGTGATGCTGGCCTGCACCTATATCGGCGCCGAATATGGCGGCTCGATCCCGGCCATCCTGATCCGCACACCCGGCACCAACTCGGCCGCCGCGACCGTGATCGACGGCTACGAGATGAAGAAGCAGGGCCGGGCCGGCGAGGCGCTGGGCATCTCGCTCTGGTCGGGCGTCATCGGCAGCCTGTTCGGCCTGGTCATGCTGATCATGCTGACCGAGCCGCTCTCCTGGGTCGCACTCGCCTTCAGGCCAACCTCCTATTTCGCGCTCGGCATTCTCGGCCTCAGCGTCATCGCCTCCATGACCAACGGCTCGCTGCTCAAGGGTCTCGCCGCGGCAGTCGTCGGGCTGATGATCTCGACCATCGGCACCGACCCGATCTCGGGCGTGACGCGCTTCACCTTCGGTAGCCCGGAGCTGCTCGGAGGCGTCGAACCCGTCCTGATCATGATCGGCATCTTCGCGGTCAGCGAGTTGATGATGCAGTCCGGCTCGCGCGACATTGGCGGCCTGCGTGAACAGGTCAAGGTCCGCCTGCCCAGCTTGAGCATGATGAACAGGCTCAAGCGCTCGCAGTTCATCGGCTGCCTGCTCGGCACATTCGAGGGGCTGACCCCGGGTGGCGGCGGTTCGATTGCGGCCTTCCTGTCCTATAACGAGGCCAGGCGCTGGTCGAAGGAGCCGGAGAAATTCGGCAAGGGATCGGAGGAGGGCGTCGCTGCGCCCGAGACCGCCAACAACACGGTGGCCAGCACCGCGTTGATCCCGCTTCTCTCTTTCGGCATTCCGAGCTCGAACTCGACTGCGGTGCTGCTCGGCGGCCTGCTGATCCACGGGCTGCTGCCCGGGCCACGCCTGTTCGAGCAGAATGCCGATGTCGTGGTCGGGCTCTATCTCGGTTCGTTCATCGCGACCCTGGCACAGATCGTCGTCGGCATCCTGCTGCTGCCCGTCTGCGTCTGGCTGGTGAACCGGCCCCGCGCCTATCTCGCCGGCTTCATCCTCGCCTTGATCCTGTCGGGCATCTACACGCTCAACACCTCGCTTGCCGATCTCGGCATCGCGCTCGGCATGGGCCTCGTCGGCTACCTGATGCGCCGCGCCGGGTATCCGTTCCTGCCGCTGATCCTCGGCGTCGTGCTCGGTCACATGGTCGAGTCGAGCTATCGCCGCTCGCTGCTGCTCTCCGGCGGTGACCATTCGATCTTCCTCGAAGACCCGATCGCGGTCGGCCTGCTGCTGGCATCGACCGTCTTCGTCACCCTCTCGCTCGTCCGCGAATTCCGTGACGCGCGCAATGCCAAGCTCAAGGATGCGCACGCGTGAACCACCAGACTTCGATCGCCGATGAGCCGGTCGCGCTGCGGCTCGCCAGCTTCGCCGCCCATGCGAGGGTGAGCCCCAAGGCGCGGGAGACCGTCCGCCTGCTGCTGCTCGACGTCGCCGGGCTTTGCGTCGCGGCGCGTGGCACCGACTATGTCCGCGCCGCCCTGGCCTCGACCGCGTCGTCGGGCAAGGCAACCGCGATCGGCCATGCATCGGGCCTGGGCCCCTATGACGCCGCGCTGGTCAACGGCACCGCGGCGCATGGCGAGGATTTTGACGATACATTCGAGGGCGGGCCGATCCACGCCGGCGCCGTGATCGTGCCGGCCGTGCTGGCGGCGGCGGAGCATCGCGGGTTGTCGGGCGAAGCCGTGCTGCGCGGTGTTGCAGTCGGCACCGAGCTGATGTGCCGAATGAGCCTGGTGACGCCGCAAGCGATTCACAAGGCCTGTTTTCACCCGACCGCGGTGATCGGCGCTCCCGCAGCTGCCGCCGCGGTGGCGAGCGCCCTCGGCCTGCCCCCGAAGCTGATCGCGCATGCCATCGGCGTCGCCGGCAGCCTGGCCTCCGGCATCATCGAATATCTCGCCGACGGCAGCTGGACCAAGCGGCTCCATGCCGGTGCGGCAGCGCAGGCCGGCATCCGGGCCGCCCTGCTGGCCGAGGCCGGCTTCCTCGGACCCGCAACCGTGATCGAGGGCCATCACGGTTTCTACCGCGCCTTCGCTCCGTCGAAGGCACCGGATTTCACGCCGCTGCTCGACGGGTTGGGCGAGAGCTGGGTGCTCGAGACACTCGCCTTCAAGCCCTATGCCTGCGGAACGATGACCCAGCCCTTCGTCGACTGCGCCATCGCACTGGCGCAGCAGGGTATCAAGGCGCAGGACATCGTCAGCCTCGAATGCGAGGTCGGCGAAGGCACGGTGCACCGGCTCTGGGAACCACTGGCGCTGAAACAGGCGCCGCCCAACGCCTATGCGGCAAAATTCTCGACGCCCTATTGCGTCGCCGTCGGTTTCATCGATGGCGGCGCCGGGCTTGGGCAATTCACCGAGGAGCGCGTGGCGGAGGCGAGCGTGCGGGCGCTGGCCGCCAAGGTGTCCTATGTCGTCAATCCAGAAGACGCGTATCCGCGCAATTTCAGCGGCCATATCAGGGCTACCCTCACGGATGGCTCGCTACGCGAGCTGCGTCAGCCGCACATGCGCGGCGGGGCGCATGAACCTCTTTCCGCAGGCGATATCCTGCAGAAATTCCACGACAACGCCGCCTTCGGGAGCTGGGCGCGCGAGCGCTCTGAGCAGATGGCCGCCGCGCTCGACACGCTCGGCGCCGGCGGCAGCGTCGACCTCTCGGCGGCACGGGGCTGAGCGATGACTGAACTCGACGGCAAGGTTGCGCTGGTCACGGGAGCAGCCCGCAATATCGGGCGCGCCATCGCGCTCGAACTCGCCGCCGGTGGGGCAGCGGTGATGGGCGTGGCGCTCTCGGACGAGACAGGGCTTGGCGAAATGGTCGCCGCAGTCGAGGCCGAGGGTGGTCGTGCCGCCTGGCAGTTGGCCGATGTCACCAACCCTGGCTCGGTCCGCGCCGCCGTCGAGGCCACGCTCAAGCGCTTCGGCCGGATCGACATCCTCGTCAACAATGCCGCGATCCGTGGCGAAGTGGCCTTCGATGCGATGACCTTGGCGCAATGGCATCAGGTGCTGGGCGTCACGCTCGACGGCCCGTTCCTGTGCTCGCAGGCGGCGCTGGACGCGCTGACCGCGAGCGGCGCAGGCGCCGTCATCAACATCGGCGGACTGACAGCCTATACCGGCGCGAAGCAACGCGCCCATGTCGTCACCGCCAAGGCCGGACTCGACGGTCTCACCAAAGCGCTGGCGCAGGAGCTGGCCGAGCGCGGGATCACCGTCAACCTCGTCTCCCCCGGCCTGATCGATACGGTGCGCGGCGGCCACTCCGCCGCCGAGCCGGACCATCACAAACACCGCACCACCTTGGTCGGACGCCGCGGCCGGCCGCAGGAGGTCGCGGCGATGGTGCGCTATCTTGCCGGGCCGAACGGGCGCTATCTCACCGGCCAGACCATGCATGTGAATGGCGGAGCCTATCTGCCATGAGCCTCGTGGCCGACCCGGCCTTGCTCGGATCGGCCGTGCAGGTTGTGACGGCGCTCGCCGTCGGCACAGCCGCCCTGGTCGGATCGCTGCTGAGTGCGCTCACCGGCTCGGGCGGCGCGATCGTGCTGTCGCTGGTGCTGGCCCCGATCATCGGCGTCGCCTCCGTGGTGCAGACGATCAGCGTTGCGATGCTGCTCAGTCATGTCGCGCGCGTCGGCGCCTTCCGGACACTGATCGACTGGCCCGTCACGAGGCGCATCCTGTCGGCGGCGATCCCCGGCTGCCTTGCCGGAGCGGTGCTCTATACCCGACTCGACGAGGCGGCGATCGGGCTGGTGCTCGGGATCTTCCTGATCGCGATCGTGGTGCTCAAGCGCCTGTTCGCCGGCCGGCGCTTCGAGATCGGGCCGACCGGCGTTCTCGTCGCGTCAGCATTCTTCGGCTTTCTCTCGGGCACGACGATCGGCGGCGGATTGCTGATGATCCCGATCCTGCTCGGCGCCGGGCTTGGCGGTGCAGCGCTGGTCGCGACCGATGCGATCGTCGGTCTCACCATGCATCTCACCAAGACACTGGTCTTCGGGCAGGCAGCAGTCCTGACCAGCGCGCAGGTCTGGCTCGGTGCGGTGATCGGGCTTTGCATGTTTCCGGGCGCTTGGCTCGCCAGAGCACTGCTCGCCCGCATACCGCTCAAGGTCCACACGCTGCTGCTCGACGGCGTCGTTGCGCTCGGCGGCTTCTCCTTCGTGGTCCAGGCCCTGAGGGACTGAGCTTGAAACGATGTCCGACACAGGTTCCGGCGCACGCCGGTCCGACGCCGCGCTCCAGCCGGGCGCCGGCGACAGCGGTTCCCCTGATGCCGGCTGCAGGAAGGAGAGCAGGAATCGATGAGTGACGAGATCTGCTATGAGGTCGACAGCGGGATCGGCTGGATTACGCTCAACCGGCCGCAGGCGCGCAACGCGCTGACATTTGCGATGTATGACCGTGTCGCCGAGATCTGCTCCGATCTCAAGGGCCATGGCTCACCCAAGGTTCTGGTTCTGACCGGGGCGGGAGAGAAAGCCTTCGCCGCCGGAACGGACATCTCGCAGTTCCGCGCCTTCGACAAGCCGGAGGATGCGCTGACCTATGAGGCACGCATCGACGGTGCATTGCAGAAGATCGAAAGTTGCCAGGTTCCGACCATCGCGGCGATCTCGGGAGCGGCAACGGGCGGAGGCGCCGGCATCGCTTGCGCCTGCGATCTCCGGATTGCGACGCGCAACGCCCGCTTCGGCTTCCCGGTTGCGCGCACGCTCGGCAATTGCCTGTCCATGAACAATTATGCGCGGCTCGCCACCCTGCTCGGACCGGCGCGGGTCAAGGACATCGTCTTTACCGCGCGGCTGATGGATGCCGACGAGGGCCACCGGATCGGTCTCTACACTGAACTCGTCTCCGACCATGCCGCGCTGATGGAGCGGGCAAAGGAATTGGCCACGACCATTGCTGGCCATGCACCGCTGACCCTGCGCGCGACCAAGGAAGCGATGCGACGGATCACCAGATCCGACCGCACAAGGGAAAGCGACCTCATCCTGATGTGCTATATGAGCGCCGATTTCCGAGAGGGTATCGAGGCCTTCCTCACCAAGCGCGCGCCGACCTGGCAAGGACGATGAGGCTTGGTGAACCTCGGAAGCCGCGGGTTCGCTGCATTTATGCTGACGGCGGCTCGTCGGCCTTGCCCCGGATCACATAGGCCGCCGCCCCCGCGCTCATCAATGCAAGGCAGAACCAGGTCAGCGCGTAGACAAGATGCGTGTTGCGGAAGCTGACCTGTGTCATCCCGCCCTGCGGCAGCGGGCCAGGCTCGGAGACAGCGTCGGCATCGACGAAATAGGGTGCGACCTCTCCGACGCCCTGTGCCTGCGCGATCTGCACGACATCGCGGGAATACCAGCGCCCGGCGGCGGGATCATTCGCACGCAGGAAGCCGCCACCCGGCTCGCTCAGCCGCAGCAACCCGATGGGACTCGCCGCTTCGCCGGCAACCTTGCGGCGTTCGTCCGGCCCACGCCGCCCCTCCGGCAGGAAGCCGCGATTGACGAGAACGGTAAAGCCGGCATCCGTTCGAAACGCCGCCAGCACCCAGAAGCCGGGGCCGCGCTCCGTCACCGCCATCGTCAGCGTTTCCGGCCCGGGGAGATAGCGCCCCTGCAATGCAACGCGGCGATATTCGTCGGTGGCGGCGTTGATCCTGCCCCATTCCGCCGGCCCGGGCGCGGCCGCTGGCGGCGCGTGGATGCGTGCCTCGACACGGACGATGAGGTCGAGCTTCCAGGCCCGCCGCTGCATCTGCCAGATGCCGAGCCCTGCGAAGATGAGCGCAAGCACGCAGGCTGCGGCGACAAAAACGACATGGGCCGTGCGCGGTCGGCGCCCCTGCCCCGCGTCCGGGAACGTCACGACGCCAGCCTCACATCCTGTGCATGTCGCTCGGCATCATGTTGGCGTTGAGGTGGTACRTGACCCACAGCGAGCCCGAGAGCACGATCACCACGATGATGATGGTGAAGATCAGCGCCATCATCGACCAGCCGCCTTCGGAGCGGCCGTTCATGTGAAGAAAATAGACCATGTGGACGACGATCTGCACCGCCGCGAAACCCATGATCACGAGCGCGGTCAAAGTCGCGTGACCGAGCACGTCATTCATGACGAGCCAGAACGGGATCGCGGTCAGGATGACCGAAAGCACGAAGCCGGTGATGTAGCCGCGCAGGCTGCCATGGGGAGCGCCATGGGCGTCCCCGTGCTCGCCATGCGGCTCGGCGTGATTCTGGCTTCCGCTCATTTCAGCACGCCCATCAGGTAGACGAAGGTGAAGACGCCGATCCAGACGATGTCGAGGAAGTGCCAGAACATGCTCAGGCACATCAGCCGGCGGCAATTGGCCTCGATCAGTCCGTGTCTTGCGACCTGCCTCATCAGCACGACCAGCCAGATCAGGCCGAAAGTGACATGCAGCCCGTGCGTACCGACCAGCGTGAAGAAGGAAGAGAGGAACGCGCTGCGCATCGGCGTCGCGCCCTCGTGGATCAGGTGGGCGAACTCGTAAAGCTCGACCGCGAGGAAGCCGAGGCCAAACAGGCCGGTCACGACGAGCCAGCTCTGCATTGCGGCCTGCCGGCCCTTTTCCATCGCCAGCATGGCGAAGCCATAGGTGATCGAGGAGACCAGCAGCAGGCCGGTATTGACCGCCACCAGCCTGAGATCGAACAGGTCGGCGCCGGACGGCCCCGCCGCGTAGTTGCGCCCCAGCACCCCGAACGTCGCGAACAGCACCGCGAAGACGAGGCAATCGCTCATCAGGTAGATCCAGAAGCCGAGCATGGTGGAGCCGCCGGAGTGCTCGTGCTCCTCTTCCGTGACGTAGAACGTCGGGGCGCCGTTTCGGACCGGGACCTGTGCTGCCGCCTTCGCCATCATCATTCCTCAGGCCCGGGCCAGCAGCTTGCTGCGCGAATCCTCTTCGCGCAGTACGGTCTCTGCCGGGATGTGGAAGTCGCGGTCGTAATTGAAGCTGTGCGTGATCACACTCGCCACGGCGCCCACGAAAGTCAGCGCTGCCAGCCACCAGACGTGCCAGATCAGCGCGAAGCCGCAGAGCGTCGCGAAGCCCGCGATGATGACACCGGCCCCGGTATTCCTCGGCATATGAATCGGCCGGAAGCCAGCGAGCGGGCGCTGATAGCCGCGCTTCTTCATGTCGGACCACGAGTCATGGTCGTGGATCACAGGGGTTAAGGCGAAATTGTAATCCGGCGGAGGCGAGGACGTCGACCATTCCAGCGTGCGCCCGTCCCAGGGGTCGCCGGTCGTGTCGCGCAAGGCATCGCGACGGATGATGCTGACCGCGATCTGGATGAGGAAGCAAAGGATGCCGAACAGGATCAGCACCGCGCCGATTGCCGCGATCACGAACCAGATCTGCAACGAGGGGTCCTCGAAGCGATTCAAGCGGCGGGTCACGCCCATCAGGCCGAGCACATAGAGCGGCATGAAGGCGACGTAGAAGCCGACGACCCAGAACCAGAAGGAGAGCTTGCCCCAGAACGGATCGAGCTTGAAGCCGAAGGCCTTCGGAAACCAGTAGGCGATGCCGGCGAAGATGCCGAAGACGACGCCGCCGATGATGACGTTATGGAAATGCGCAACCAGGAACAGGCTGTTGTGCAGCACGAAATCGGCCGGCGGCACCGCCAGCATGACGCCGGTCATGCCGCCGATGACAAAGGTCAGCATGAAGGCGATGAGCCACATCATCGGCAGCTCGAAGCGGATGCGGCCGCGATACATCGTGAACAGCCAGTTGAAGATCTTCGCGCCCGTCGGGATCGAGATGATCATCGTCGTGATGCCGAAGAAGGAATTGACGCTGGCGCCCGAGCCCATCGTGAAGAAATGGTGCAGCCAGACGAGGTAGGACAGGATGGTGATCACCACCGTCGCATAGACCATCGAGGCATAGCCGAAGAGCCGCTTGCCGCAGAAGGTCGAGGCCACCTCCGAGAAGATGCCGAAGGCCGGCAGGATCAGGATGTAGACCTCGGGGTGCCCCCAGATCCAGATCAGGTTCACGTACATCATCGGGTTGCCGCCGAGATCGTTCGTGAAGAAGTTGGTGCCGACATAGCGATCGAGCGTCAGCAGCGCGAGCGTCGCCGCCAGGATCGGGAAGGTCGCGACGATCAGGACATTGGTGCACAGCGACGTCCAGGTGAAGACGGGCATCTTCATCATGTCCATGCCGGGCGCGCGCATCTTGATGATGGTCGCCACCAGGTTGACGCCGGAGAGCGTTGTGCCCACGCCCGCGATCTGCAGCGCCCAGAGATAGTAGTCCACGCCCACCCCGGGTGAGTAGGCGGCACCTGAGAGGGGCGGGTAGGCAAGCCAGCCCGTCTTGGCGAATTCGCCGATGAAGAGCGAGGCCATCACCACCACGGCGCCGCCCACCGTCATCCAGAAGCTGAAATTGTTGAGGAATGGGAAGGCGACATCCCGCGCGCCGATCTGCAACGGCACGACGAAGTTCATCAGCCCCGTGACGAAGGGCATCGCCACGAAGAAGATCATGATGACGCCATGGGCGGTGAAGATCTGGTCGTAATGGTGCGGCGGCAGGTAGCCCTCGCTGCCGGCAAAAGCGATCGCCTGCTGGCCCCGCATCATCAGCGCGTCGGCGAAGCCGCGCAGCAGCATGATGACCCCCAGGATCATGTACATGATCCCGATCTTCTTGTGGTCGACGCTGGTGAACCACTCGTTCCAGAGATAGCCCCAGGCCTTCATCCGCGTGATCAGCACGAGGAGCGCAAGGCCGCCGAGCACCACGACAGCAAAGGTCGCCACCAGGATCGGCTCGTGCAGCGGCAGCGCTTCGAAGGTGAAACGGCCGAACACCAGCTTCCACCATTCGGGATAGGAGGTCATGGATCCCTCGTCTCGCTAGCGGCGACCATCTCGGACGCGGTTCAGTTGGCAACGCGGGCGGTGACGCCCGCGGTACCGTAGACGTCGGCGGGTGTGCAGATCGCCGTGACGAAGGGGCGCGGCGGCATCGGCTGCCCGCCCCGGCGCACGCTCTTGTCGTATTCGAGCGCCATCACGGTCGAGATCCCCTCCCTGCCGCCGCCGCCCTTGGCATCCATCGCCATCATGTCGCGCGTGCACATCTTGGCGCGATCGACGCACATGTTGAGGACCGCCTGGAACAGGTCCGGTGCGACATCGCGGAACTGCCGCGTCGACTCGCGCTCGCTTGGGCGTTCCAGCACCAGATATTCCTCGCGTCCGAGTGGCCCGCCCTTTTCGCGCGCGGCTCGGGTCCAGGCCTCGAAGCCCTGGCGGTCGACGCCGCGGAAACGGAAGCGCATGTCGGAGAAGCCGGCGCCGCTGTAATTGGCCGAGAAGCCCTCGAAATCGCCGGGATGATTGATCACGGCGTTGAGTTTCGTCTGCATGCCCGGCATGGCGTAGATCTGCCCCGCCAGCGCCGGAATGAAGAGGGAATTCATGACGGTGGAGGACGTGATCCGGAATTCGATCGGCTGGTCGACCGGCGCCACGACCTCATTGAGCGAGGCGATGCCCTGCTCCGGGTAGAGGAACAGCCACTTCCAGTCGAGCGCCACCACCTGGATGACCAACGGCCCTTGCGGTGGCGCGTTCTCGCTCATCCTCGCAGCGGCAGCCGGCTTCGCCGCGCTGATGCGCCCGAGCGGCCGGTAGGGGTCGAGCAGATGCGTGGCCATCCAGGTGATCGCACCGATGACGATAATGATCAGCAACGGAACCGCCCAGATCACCACCTCGAGCGGCAGCGAATGGTGCCAGTCGGGGTCATAGGTCGCGTTGGCCGAAGCGCGGTAGCGCCAGGCGAAGAACACCGTCAGCGCCATCACCGGCACGATGATCAGGAGCATCAGCGCCGTGGAGGTCAGCAGCAGGTTTCGCTGCTGCACGGCAACATCGCCGGACGGTGCCAAGAGTACCATCTGGCAGCCGCCGAGCATCGCGAAAACAGGCAGAACCGTTAGAAATCGAAGGATCCGCAAGAGACTCGAGACCTCCCTGCCGCCGGAACAACCTTCTCTATGCCCATTCCTTCGCATCACCCATCAGACAATCTGTCCCATTGCGAAGGTTTGACGGGTATCTGCGATCCACCGTATCCATTTGCATGAGGTGCGGGCAAGCCCGTACGATCCGACCCGCCCGATAACGAGGGGTTCCCGGTCATGAGCGCTGAGGCAGCGAACCATACATCGGGCCACCTGACGGACGAGCACGGGCGCGACCATGTCTCGCCCGGCGAGATCGCGATCGGCGTGATCATCGGCCGGACTTCCGAATATTTCGACTTCTTCGTCTTCGGTCTCGGCTGCGTTCTGGTCTTTCCCGAGCTGGTGTTCCCCTTCGCCGACCGGCTGACCGCGACGCTCTATGCCTTCGCGATCTTCGCGCTGGCTTTCATAACCCGCCCGATCGGCACAGTGCTGTTCATGGCGATCGACCGTCGCCACGGCCGCGCGGCCAAGCTTACCGTTGCGCTCTTCCTCCTCGGTGGCGCGACGGCCGCCATCGCCTTCCTGCCCGGCTATGCCACGATCGGCATCTGGTCCGGCATCATTCTCGCGATCTTCCGGCTCCTGCAGGGCATCGCGCTCGGCGGAGCCTGGGATGGGCTCTCCTCCCTGCTCGCCCTCAACGCGCCCGCCGGCCGCCGCGGCTGGTACGCCATGCTGCCACAGCTCGGTGCTCCGCTTGGCTTCATCCTTGCCGCCGGGCTGTTCGCCTATTTCGAAGGCTCGCTGTCGCGGGAAGATTTCCTCGACTGGGGTTGGCGCTACCCCTTCTTCGTCGCGCTGACGATCAATGTCGTGGCGTTGTTCGCGCGGCTGCGGATGGTCGCAACCCACGAGTTCGCCCAGCTCATGGAAACCCGCGAGCTCATGCCCATGCCGGTCCTTGAACTGGTCAGGGCGCGCGGCAGCACCCTCATCCTCGGCGCCTTCGTGCCACTGGCGAGCTTCGCGCTGTTCCACCTCGTCACCATCTTCCCGGTGAGCTGGATCAACCTCTTCACCGAACGTTCGGTTTCGGAATTCCTGATGGTGCAGGCGGCCGGCGCCGTGGTTGGCTTCGGCGCGATCGTCACCTCCGGTTTGATCGCCGACCAGATCGGCCGCCGCAACACGCTCCTTGTCTCTGGCGGAATGATCGCGCTCTTCAGCCTGTCGAGCATCATCGCCCCCCTGCTCTTCGGCGACAGCCTGGCCGGGCAGACGATCTACGTGATCATCGGCTTTGGCCTGCTTGGGCTCTCCTACGGCCAGACTGCCGGCGCCGTGGCCTCGAGCTTCGGCACCCAGTACCGCTATACCGGCGCAGCGCTGACCTCGGATCTTGCCTGGCTGCTCGGCGCGGGCTTCGCGCCACTCGTGGCGCTGACCGTGTCCAGCCAATTCGGGCTCGCCTGGGTTGGCGTCTATCTGCTCTCGGGCGCGCTCTGCACGCTCGCGGCACTAGGGATCGATCGGCGGCTCGAGGGGCGTTACGGCTGAACCACCCGCAACCCGCAAGCGATGATATGCGTCCGCGCCGAGCCTGAGGCGGTGGAAGAGGCTGAAATGGTCCGAAGTCAGCGGCCGCTCAGCGCCTACGGCTAACGCGTCGCACGCCGTGTTGCGCGCACCACGGTGGGAGCCGTGACCGCCCCCGCAGCGCCCCCAACGACCGCACCGACCGGACCACCGACAAGTGCGCCCGTTCCCGCTCCGGCAGCGGCACCGCCGATCCTCTGCTGGGTCGTGTTGCAGGCGCTCGCCGCCAATGCGGTGAGTAGCAATAGCGTCATCACTGAAGCCTTCATCGCGCGTCCTCCTGGTTGCGCAACGTCCTTGAACGGCAGCTGTTCCCCTGCCGTGGACCGATCGGGTGGCAATCTCTTCGGCTTCGCCCCCAAAACGGATCGCAGCATCTGAGCAGTGACGGTGCCGCATCATGCTCAGTCCATTGCGCCCGGTCGTTCGTCGGATCTCACGCTGAGCCACGCCGCTTCGAATTGGCGCGCAGTCGCCAGCGCTTGGCAGCGGCGCTGCCTTGCGGTCGACAAGGAGCGGCAACAACCACCCTGCTCACGGGGAATGCTCAGCAGGCGATCGAGAGACTGGATGCACGACGATTCGGCCCAGCAGGCCCCGCGATAGGCGCGTGGGGTCAAATGGGCCATGATCGCGCGAACCGCGCCGAAATCATGGGACGACCGGGCACATGACCGACACGCGGCCGGATCGATCGCTGGCAGAACGACACGCGTTGGCGAAGATCGACCACCCCATGGCCTTCGGCCGAGTGCAGAGCGCTGAATCGTGCTTGAATGAAAGCTTACAAATGGCCCTGAAAACGAACCGTAAGCAGTGCTCCTGAGAAGGAGCCAAAAATGGCGCGCCCGAATAGCGTAACTTCGAACCAACTGTTCGAAACGCTATTGGCCTGGAATTCACTCCTTGAGGAGCGAGAATCCTCTGATTATGCAGTGCCGCAATGTCTCTAAGCGAATTGCGCTGGGCCAACATGTGTATCGGCGCGGCTTGTTTCCCATTGGGCGCCGAAGCTAGCCTCCGCAATTTCGAGCGTAGGGGCCGTCAAATTTATCAGTTATTTGTTGCCTGTAGGATTAAGAAAAATGTCGATTATGTGCGGCCAATCGCATGCCGGTTTGCACACGAATAACCCGACACCAATCCGCTAAGTTCACCGAAAATCGGACTCCCAATGGCTTCATTGCCGACCAGAATCGTGTCACGCGAGCTAATGGGGTCCCTGACTACGGGTTCCGCCGAGGAGACTCGGTTTATTTCGAATATGCCCCTCCGGCGATCAAAGCCCCGCTGTGGCTGACGTGAGGAGGTGCTGTTCTACCCGAAAAGAGCAATCTAGCGAGATAGCGCGGTCTTCACGACGTCATAGCGGGAAGCGCGCGGCTGCCGTTGCCAACCGCCCACTAACATTCAACCCGGACCTCTCGGCGGGGGCGGATCAACACCACTCGCCGCTGCCGAAGAACCAGAGGCGCCGAGGCGCCGAGGCCCCCAATGACGCGTGCGGGGTGAAATCACCATCGCCAACGGCTACTCGACAATGCCAACGGTTTTTAGTGCCTGCACAAGTTCTGGGTGCATCTCAAATTTCCAATTCACGCGCTCTGTCTTAGTCCCGCTAACTTCGTTGGCGAGAGCGCTGATCAGAAAATCCGATCCATCATGTTCCATTTTCTTGAAGGTCAGCGAAAGCGCCTCACCGACCTTTCGACCCAACTTGCCGTAATGGAGATTCGCCGTCCCGTAATCCGACCATCCAGCAGCGCGAGCGAGCTCGCCTGCCGTTTTGATTCCGGCTGCGTTCTCCGCCAGCATCGCGCGCTCGTACCGCTTTAGAAGTTGGGTGCGAAGGTACGTCTCATACTGTTCAGCAGTTGCGATGTGGGTTTCGCGTCGGCCCTGCTTTGCAGCAGCAAAGGACCGATCAAGCCAGGCACGGGCTGCGATATAGGCGTCGTCCATTGTATCGCCTGTGGCGATGTGGTGCCGCTTGTCGCCCAGATTAATCGCAACCTCGCATTTTTTGCGAAGCGTGCTCCCCTTGAGCTCGAAKCCCTTATATTTTTCGGGCATTATTTGTTTGATCCCCCCATTAATTTTTGGGGCAAACCATACAGATCGGCGGGTCTAACACCAGTACGATAGGCGCGCCGATGTAGACGACTTTTGTCGGATACCCGTTCGTCACCGGTTCCGTCACCGAGATCTCCGTCGCTTGCGTGAGATCTTACTCGGCGGTCGCGCCGATGGCGCCGCCGCACGCCTAGTGGCGTCTCGCCTCAGGTAGCGAGGCGGCTAGACAAGATCAGATGACGCCGTTGGCTTGGAGCTGCAATCGGATAGGGCTTGATAATCCTCGACTGYAGCTCTCAGCATGCTCAATTCGAGGCGTTCGGAATCGCTGATCTTCCTGAGATCCTCGATCTGGCCAATGCGTTCGAGCACCACACGGTACTCCTCATGATTTGTGATCGCCACGGTCGGGGTTTCCGGCCAGCGTTCGGCGCGAGCTTCACATCGGCTTTGGCACGGCGGCACGGCGGCGACCTACTGCGTTGCTCCGAGCGCGCGGAAGCGGCGGTCGCGTGGCCATCGCGGACCACAAGAGTTGGAAGGCGCGTGAAGGCGCTTCCGTCCCGCGCCAGATGCGGACATTGGCGCATTGCCGAAGAAGCAGACGCTACGAGTGTGCTGACAAGAGTTCGGCTCTCGACCCAAGCGAGACGTTCGCGGCAGAGCGCCAGATTGGGGAAGATGGCCCATTCCGGACTCTGACAACGTCTGCTCTCAGACAGTCTGATGCGTGCGCCGGCCAGGGCCGGAAGCTGCCCGTCCGCTATGTTCGCATTCAGCAAATAGTTGACGTTCCGCTCTCGAGGGCAAACAGCTGTCGAGCCCTGTCAACTCGCACTTTGCTAAGCTCACGCTCGCCATGTTCTCGATTAAGACAGCCATGCTGAAGCGCGCCCGCACATATCGTCCCGGACTATTCGCCCGACTGTTCTCCGGCGAGAACTGGAAACTGACACCCGGTCAGCGTTCGACTGCCGGTATCTGCCTGGTGTCGGGCGGCGGCGAGACCGAGTTGGAATGCTTAGACCTCGTGTCGGTCCAAACCGCGAAAGGGGCCCTGTGGCACGCCGTTGAGATCCGCTCGAGGACCAAGGTGGATCGCTTATCGGGCCTCGGCCGAAACGCCGCAGACGAACTCGCGGCCGACCTCGTGGCGTTCGTCAACGAATATCTGGGCGAGCTGATCCGTTCCGAGACTGATCAGCTGCGCGAGATCGACGCGAGACTCGGCGCGGTCGTGACGGACAACCACCGGTATCTGGCGAATTCGGACCTCGCCAGCGCAATTGCCGGCGTGCCAGGAAAGGCGGCAACGGCGTTTTCGCACCCCCTGTTCGATCCCAGGCGGATGGCGCAGACGCTCGAGGCCGCCTTGCCGGCCTCCCACTCCTTCCTAACCGATCCGAACGTGCGCCATCACTACAACGAGCGGTTCGTCGTGGCCGAATTGGCCGCTTTTGCGGCGTTCTTCGACGACCTGGACGGCCGGTCGTTGTCCGGGCAGCAGCGTGAGGCCTGTATCCGCCTCGAGGACAACAACCTGCTCATTGCGTCGGCGGGATCGGGCAAGTCCGCCACAATGGTGGGCAAGGTAGCGTATGTGCTCGCGAAGAAGTTAGTACGCCCTGACGAAATACTGGTCTTGGCCTTCAACAAGAAGGCGGCCGGTGAGCTTAGGGAGCGCATCGCCAGGCAATTGAAGGTGGAGCCCGACAAACTTGAATGTCGTGTGACGACCTTCCACGCTTTGGGCCGCGGCATAATCCAGGAGGTCGACGGGCGGCCGCCCCAGCTTGCCAACTGGGTCGAACATCCCGCCGGGGAAGCCAAGGCGATTGAGGAAATCATCGTTGAACTAGTCAGCTCCGACGGGGAGTTTATGCGACTTTGGGTTGATCTCCTGGTCTTGCATCCCAAGGCCGATATCCCCCGGGAAACGTTCGACAGCGAGGTTGACTACCAACGATACGTCACGGAGCGGCGGACCAGGGGTAAGGCGACGATCGGCTCGCTGGCCGGAATTTACGTCAAATCATTGCAGGAACAGTCGATCGCCAACTGGCTCTGGTTGAACTCGGTCGCGTTCGAATACGAACGACAGGTCGAGGTGCGGGACGCGGAAGGCGCCGTCCGCCATATTCATCCCGACTTCTATTATCCGGCGACCGGTACCGTGCACGAGCATTTCGCGATCGATGCAAACGGCGCCTCACCGTTCGAGGACTATGTCGTCCACGCCGAGGCAAAGCGCCGGGACTATCAGGTCGGGCAGATCGACTTTTTCGAGACGCGATCCGCCCAGGCCAAGGACGGCACGATTTTCGATGTCATGCGCGAGCAACTTGAGCGTCGCGGGATACCACTCGTGGCGAAGCAGTATAGCGATATTGCGAAGGCGCTGGAGCCAGTGGTGGTCAGGCACTACCACCAGATCATCGGCACGTGCGTCAAGCACATCCGGGCGAGCCACCTGACGCTCGATACGCTGCTGCAGCTTGCGCAGTCGCTCCAAGATAAGGAACGCGCACGGATATTTTCGGGCGTCGTTTACAGAATCACCCAAGCCTATTCCAAAAAGCTCGTGGATGCCGAACGGATCGATTTCGATTCCATGATCGCCGACGCGACGCAGCTGGTTGAGACGAAACGATACACCTGTCCGTACTCGCTGATCCTAGTGGACGAATTCCAGGACATATCTGGACCCAGGGCTAAACTCATTAAGTCGCTGCGAGACCAGAAGCCGTTCTCCAAACTCTTTGCCGTGGGCGACGACTGGCAGTCTATCTACCGTTTTGCTGGCTCGGATGTGACCCTCTTCACAAGATTCGAGCCGAACTTCGGCACAAGTTGGCAAGGTCGGCTCGAGCAAACTTACCGCTGCAACCAGCTAATCGCGGAGACAGCTGCGCGTTTCGTTCAACGGAACCCAGAGCAACTCAGGAAGTCGGTACGGTCTATACGGCCCGCTATACCCAAATCGATCCGCGTCATCCCGATCGAAGGCGCAAAGAAGAGGCCGGACTTCGGCGCAGCCTGCCTGCGGATATTATCCCGGCTGGATGTGTTCCTGGGAAGCATCGTCGCGGAGCAGCGGCGCGACACGGCAAGCCAGAAGCTTAGAGTACTCGTTCTCTGGCGCTACAACCATCTCGATCCGTTCGCCGGCCGTATGCCGGCATTCGCGCATATCGAGGTTTCGGCGCTTTCCTTCCACCGCTCGAAGGGTCTCGAAGCGGACTACACTATCCTGCTCGACATCAGCGAGGGCGACTATGGTGTTCCGAGCCGTGTCGAAGACGACGAGCTGCTGAACCTAGTGATTCCCAATCCCGAGACCTTCGAGTACGCAGAGGAACGACGCCTGTTTTACGTCGCCTTGACCCGGGCCAGCCGCGGCGTCTTCATGCTGGCCGACAGTGCCCGACCCTCGCGCTACATCCAAGAACTCTGCGAGGCCGCTGGTGAGGAGATCCGCTTCGAAACCATCGACGGCCAAGCGCTACAGCGATGCCCGGCCTGCCGAGTTGGTCAGTTGGTCGAAAGGAAAACGAAGACCGGGCGCTCGTTCGTCGGCTGCAGCCAGTATCCAAACTGCAGGCACGCGGTGTTCTCCGGCAAGCAAAAGCAAAACAGATCGCGAGCGTCACGGCGACCTATAGTTCAATAGTGCTATAGCCGCCGCTGTCGCCAACCTCGCCGTTGAATGGACATGCCGCTCCCTCCAAATTTTCCACGCGAGAACCGGCTAACGTCCGCCTTCGGGCGCTGGCAGAGGTGATCCCAAGGGCCGATATGGGCACATCCGGTCCTGCGGAGCGGACCTAGCGAACTTCAGCTAGCCACCCATGTCGGTTATTGGCGAAATGGCCGCTCGCGACCCAAGTGAGACGTTCGCGGCAGAGCGCCAGACGGGGGAAGATGGCCCTTTGCAGACATGCGGAACGTCTGCTTCAGGGCAGTCTGCTGGGCCTGTTGATCGAGCAGCCACGGGTGGCCCTTCACCCGACTTTCGGAATGTCAGCTTGTGGGCGCATTCAAATCCATTTTCCGAGTGCGCCGAGAGATGATGCGCCTGCGCGCTTTTTACGTCCCACTATTGCAACTGCTGGCACTTTTTCATGCAGCGTCATGCGGTATGTTGCATCGGGAGGGCGCCCTAAGGAGAGTTGGGGAACAAGGTCGACTTGGCCCGCCTAGCAGCCTTCGGCTGAGGTGGCCTACTGACCAACAGCACCTGTTTTTCGATCTTTTCCACGAACTCCCGGATCATATCGGCAGCAGCCTGGACATACTGCTTTGTGAACATCGTAAGTTGCGTTCCGTCCTTGTTGAAGCCGTTCCGGTGAACGCAGTCGTGACGGAGCTTGATCATTGCGATCAGCGCAGCGCTATCCTTCGCCAACGRCAGGATCTGGAACTGCAAGGCGGTCGAATAGAGGAAGTTCACCCGTTCCAGGTTGTGATAGAGGATCTCTTGGAGGTAGGTCCGCACGCGTCTCTCGACAAGATCAGGCTCCTCGGCGATCTGCACCAGCGTGAACTTCTGCTTATTCAGCTCAGTGTCCTTCTCCATCAACCGGCCCATCGCCGCGGGATCGTTCAACGTCGCATTGATCAGGGTGTCGCCTAGGTAAGCTTCGAGCGCCGTGATCTGATGTGAGAAGATCATCCGGTTGAGGAGATGACCCCCGCCTAGCCCACCATGGTCGGCTAGCAGGTCACCGGTCATGTGATAAGAATCGTGGTAGATTCGGAACGGATCAGGCGGGGTATCGTCATTGAGCCAATACTCGTCCTCCGCGTCCGGCACATGTTCAAGGCCGAAGTCGAAGTTCTTGATGACCTCATGCCGGCCGACATCGGTGTCGTCGTTATTCTCGATCCCGAGCGGGTATTCCCACAAAGCCCAAGTGAGTGTCCCTAGATGCGGGTGCTCGACGATGGCCTCATAGCGCAGCTCGGACCCCATGCCCCGCTCTTCGCCGCCGTTCTGCTCCCATTCGAGTTCGTCGCTCTCGATTTCGTAGACGACCCCGGTCGTCCGGTGCCGGATCTCGGCGGTGCCTTTCGTGTACGGTTCCATCGCCCTACTCCCCCTTGCCGTCGGTCACCTTGGGCCACTTTTCTCTAATGCTGCCAACCACCGTCTTGAGGCTCTTTCTAGGCGCCCAGTGATACCGGCCGAAGATGTCGCTGAAGCCGATGTCGACGTCGTTGTCATCACGGAGGTGTTCGTGCCGGAACGGCAGGTAGGTTGAGAACTTCTCTCCCACCGGTCACTGGCATGCCGCCATGGGCGGCCCTTCTGGCATGGATTGCATCGGGGATGTTGTTGGCGGTGACCATCACGCCCCAAGTCCACCTGTCTCGCCCGAGTTTGTACCACCAGCCGTCCGCGCGTGACCGGGCGACGAGGTTAGTGATCGTCGTGTCTGTGGGACCGAAATTCGTCGCGTTTGCTTCTAGGAAGGGAGGGGACTTACCGTTCTCGTCGATGATGTGCATGACGGCAAAGCCGATCCGGATCTTTGGCTTGGGGTGAAGCCACTTGCTCCACACCGTCCATGCCAGGCTGACCAGCGAGACGATCGCCGAGAAGATCGAGACGACGAACGCCCAGTCAGCCGTCGTCATTGCGGTCGCCACCGCGGAAGCAGCCGCTCCACCCATCTAGATTACTCCCACCGCCGACGCGCTGTCCGTCACGTTAGAATCCGCCATCCCGCCATTGGTAGCTATTGCGCGACACGCGGTAGTCGGTGGTGTCGTATTTTACCCTGTCCACGTGGTGGACTCTGAGCGATTTCATGTCGACGCGCAGAGCCGGCTCTCTGCTATCCACGTCGGGTTCGATCCAAGGGTTGCCATGTATCGCGGCGAAATCCGGCCAGCCGGGTGACGGAGCGGCCATCTTCCTTTCCTCGGGCGGGAGCCATTCGATCACGGAATAATCGATGTCCTCCCCATCGGCATGCTGTTCGTAGGTCTTGCCTTCGATCCTCGTCCCCTTCGGCACCTCATAGGTTTCGACGCGTGCGGCCTTATGGAAGAGCACGACATTCAGGTCATCGCCTGCCGCCTGCACCGATGGGAACAGGATGCCATCGATCGCAGGCTCCTTCTGGGTCGCGAGGAAATCGGCGATCGCCTGAGTGGGCAGGTACTCAAAAGCCTCATCGTCCGGCATCACTGGTCGCGTGATTTTCTTGCTCAGGAACCGGAGGAACATCGCTCGCTCTAGCCGCCTTCCGAAGCTTGGGTCGAAGATGCTTCCGCGCTCCACGACATCGCTCAGCGCCGTGAGATCGAGCAGGCGCAGAGGTCGGATGATCTCGAACCGCCCGACCAGGGTTTGGCTGCCGACTGGAGGTCGGACCTCGGCAAGAGCAACGAGAGCCGTGCTCGCGCCGTAAAATACCGATATGCCGCGAGCGTTCATCCGTCCTGCACTCGATAGGTGCGCAGGGGCCGATCCCAGATGCTTGTCTGGCCGGCCCATGGCTTCGACGAGCTTGTCCTCGGATTGGAACGCTCTGGCCCGGTAGAAGGCCTCCAGCGGCGTGCCCGGACCAGCATCGACAAGCAGGGGGCCGTCGTTCTTGGTTCGCATCGTCTCGATGTCGCCAAATACCGAAACAAGGTGTTTCGTGGCCGTCTGACTGAAGAAGCGCGCCTCCGTCTTCAGCGATCGCTCGAATGAGCTCCATTCCCCATGCCAGGCATCGATGGTCGACCTCCTTTCCTCATAGTAGGATTCCGCAGCAAATTCGGTTTCCAAACCACTCATAGAGGCGTCGTAGTCACCGTTCTCGTCGTCGAGGATCTCTTGGATGTCTCGCGCGGCATCGGCGGAGATCTCGGCGGCGTTGGCGATGGCATTGATGACTTCCTCGCCATCCCGTTCCCACTCATAGGTCCCCTCCTTATCCGCCTGCATCATCTGCTGGAAGGAATTGGGCTGATCGGAGGTGCGCCTGTAGTGCTCGTTGAACACTTCGGAGATCCGCTCTGCCATGGTCGCGAGCGTGTAGCTCTCTTGCTGAGTGCCGCAATACGAACACTCAGCGACCTTGCCGTGGGTCAGCATTTCTCTTTTTAGAAAGCTCTCGCCGACGCATTCGAAGCACAGCTTGTTATTTTTCAACTCGGCAATATCGAACGACATCAATTCACGCCCTGTGCTTCTCTTCCGGTGTCGGGAGCATGCCCCGCCCGCAGAGCCTTAGGAATGGGCCCGCCCGAAATTAGGAATTTATGGAGACTGACGCAGGTAAAGAC
>NZ_JBFTRC010000047.1:0-31735 GCF_056399325.1 Allobosea sp. 01N443 | reverse complement strand
GTCCTCAGCGGCGATCTTGCAATATTGATCGGATGGGGATTCTGGCTGGTGCTTGCCATCACGTCCATTGTCCTCTTCAGGCAGAGCATCCCACTGGATCAATAGGGCTGCCCCCAGAGCGCCCTGCCCGGAGGAGCGCCACGACGCGGTAGTGGCTCTCGGCCGGTCATAGGTCGTGCTGCGCAGATCGAAATGCGATTTGGCGGGATGCGTCACTTGATTGAGCGCATTTTCAATGCTGCCCCAAAGGGGGAGTGGTGCCCAGAGCTGGAATCGAACCAGCGACACTGCGATTTTCAGTCGCATGCTCTACCAACTGAGCTATCTGGGCATCCGGCGAAGCGCCAGGCGCTTCGTGTTGGTGGGGGCGATATAGAGCGTGATTGGCGGGCTGTCCAGTCGCTTCAGCCGGCTTCCGATCAAGTCTCGTCTTCGCGTGTGGGTAACCCGGTTTCAGACTCCTCCACCGGCTCGCCGGGAATGACATAGCTGCCCTTCAGCCAGTGGCCGAGATCGATGTCGCGGCAGCGTGACGAGCAGAAGGGCCTGAAGCGGTGTACCGCCGGCTTGCCGCAGATCGGGCAGGGTCTTGGCGCCGGCGGGGGTGACGTGTCCTGATTCTCAGCCATATTTGAGCGTGATGCCTCCATCGACCACGAGTTCGATGCCGGTGACATAGCGCGCTTCGTCACTGGCAAGGAAGAGCGCGGCATAGGCCACGTCCCAGGCCTCGCCCATATGACCCATCGGCACCTGCGCATCGCGCGCCTTCCACATCGCGGCGATGTCGCCTTCGCCATAGGCCTGCGCGAGGCCGGCGGAATGCTCGACCATCGGCGTCTTCATCAGGCCGGGCAGGATCGCGTTCACGCGAATCTTCTGCGCCGCGTATTGCACCGCGGTCGTGCGGGTCAGGTGATTCAGCGCCGCCTTTGTGGCGGAGTAACTGGCATAGGGCACGCCGGTGTGGCGAATCGAGGCGATCGAGGAAATGTTGATGATCGAGCCGCCCTCGCCCGTCTCCTCGAACTGGCGCTGCATCACCGGGATGACGTGCTTCATCGCCAGGAAGGCGCTGGTGACATTGACCTTGAAGACGCGCTCCCAGGTCTCCTGCGGCAGATCGACGACGCCGCCGACCTCGGCGATGCCGACATTGTTGTCGAGGATGTCGATGCGGCCATAGCGGCCGAGCGCCTGGCCGACGAGATCGGCGATCGAATCGGCCCGGGTTACGTCGGTCTGGACCGCGAAGGCCTGGCCGCCCTCGTTCTGGATGATTGCCGCCGTCTCCTCGGCGGCATCGCGGTTGAGATCGGCGCAGACCACCCTGGCGCCCTCACGCGCAAAGATCGTCGCGGTTGCCTTGCCATTGCCCCAGCCGGGCCCGATCGAGCCTGCGCCCGCGACGATTGCAACCTTGCCCCTCAAGCGTTCCGTCATCGGCCCCATCCCTGGTTGCGCGCCTTGCGCTGCCGAAGCGGCAGCGGCGACAGGATCGGGATAACCGCAGGTCAGGGCAAGATGCGCTGACGCTCAGCCGACATTCATCCAGCCGAAGCGGATCGGGAAGCCTTCGCCGCCGAGCAGGTTCACCGTCTCGTAGAGCGGCAGGCCGACCACGCCGCTATAGGAGCCGACGAGCTTGACCACGAAGGAGCCGGCAATGCCCTGGATCGCGTAGGCGCCGGCCTTGCCGCGCCATTCACCCGAGGCGAGATACATCTCGAGATCTTCGGTCGAGAGCCGCTTGAAGCGCACGCGCGTCTCGACGATACGGTCACGGATCGCTCCGCCCGGCGTAACCAGGGCTACGCTGGTATAGACGCGATGGGCGCGCCCGGAGAGCATCCGCAGGCAGGCAGCCGCCTCATCGACGATCTCCGCCTTGGGCAGGACACGACGGCCGACTGCGACCACGGTATCGGCCGCCAGGATGTAGCAGCCTTCGAGATCGKGGCGGCTCTTTGCGCCCTCCCGCGCGGCCTGCGCCTTCTCGCGTGCCAGGCGGCGCGAAAGATCGCGCGGCCGCTCGCCTTTCAGCGGTGTCTCGTCCAGATCGGACGGCAGCATGGCGTCGGGCTTCAACCCGGCCTGCTCCAGCAAGGCCAGCCGGCGCGGAGAGGCCGAAGCCAGGACCAGCATAGGCCGCCAGCCGGGCTGCTTGGGAGTGGAGAAGAAACTCAAGGGCGTTCGTCTCTAAGGCTCGCAGGCGCCCATGGCGGACACCCTCCGACCAAGCCTCTAGATCATTTTCGCCGGTTGCGAAATCTCTCTGAACCGCCACGCGCCGAATGCAATCCTGGAGCGCAATACCCATTTCGTTATGTTCACTGCGCATAAAATACGCAGCCTCGCCCTTGCGTTTCAGCCTTTCACTTGACACATTAAAGCCTGCGGCCCGCAGACGCGGCCTCTTTGCGAGGCCGGAGTCCTTTCCGACCTGTCCCGTGTTCCGGAGCCCTTCACCGAAATGACCACATCGACCCGACGTCCGCGTTCCGCTCTGGGAACGGGAGTGGAAGCGCAGGCGCTCGTGAGCAAGGTCATGACGATGCAGGCCGAGGCCGGGCTGACCATCGCGATGCGGATGCCGATCCTGCTCAAGGGCGCGCTCGGCGACCGGCGCGGCCAGCGCGAGGCGACGAAGGCCCTGACCGAGAAGGTTTCCGCGGTGATGGAAAGCGGCCTCGCCGCGAGCCAGGCTGTCAGCCTGTTCTGGTGGGATCTGGCCTTCAGCCCATTCAGCCAGCTCGACATGAGCGAGGCGGTCGCCCGGGCGACCAGCAACACCCTCGAGCCATTCTCGAAACGAACCCGCGCCAATGCGGCGCGGCTGAGCAGCCGCCGCCGCTAGATTATAGCCGGCCCGACACTTTTCCGGCCGATGCTTCAGTGCGTTTGCATCGGCTATCCCGAAAACCGCAAATCCACTTTTCGAGCCGATGCTTTAGTCGGTATCCGACACGGACGCCTTGGCGAGCTCGGACGGAGCTTCCACCAGGCCGGCGTTGTATTCGCGCTCGAGCTTGCGATAGCGCGCAACGCTGATCGGGATCAGCGCGAGATAGGCCAGCACGATCAGCGACAGCATCTCGAAGGGGTAGGCAAAGAGCAGCCCCGCCACCACCACCACCGCGACGAAGAGCGGCAGCACCTTCTCACGCGGCACGCGGGTGCCGAGCGTCTTGCCGGCATAGCAGGGGATGCGCGAAATCGTCAGGAAGGCGATGAACAGGATATAGATCCCGACCAGCAGGGCGCCATATTCCTGCACCGGCACACCGATGAAATGCAGATAGAGCGGCAGCATCGCGGTGATCGCGCCCGCGGGCGCCGGCATACCGACGAAGAAGTTCTTCTGCCAGTCGGGACGATTGGGATCGTCGATCATCACGTTGAAGCGCGCGAGCCGGAGCGCCATGGCGCAGGCCAGCGTCAGCACGATGATCCAGCCGAAGGAGCGCAGATCGTGCAGGACGAAAATCCAGAGCACATAGCCCGTGGCGACGCCGAAATTGACGAAATCCGAGAGCGAATCGAGCTCGGCGCCGAAGCGCGACGTGCCCTTCAGCATGCGCGCCAGGCGGCCGTCGACGCCGTCGAGCGCGGCAGCGATCAGGATGAAGATCGTCGCCGATTCGAGCTTGCCCTCGACCACGAGCCGCATCGCGGTCAGGCCGAGGCAGAGCGCCAGCAATGTGATGACATTGGGCGCGATCAGCCGAAACGGGATCGCCTTGAAGCGCGTGCGCTTCGATTCAGCCTGCTCGGGCTCGAAGGGGGGAAAGAGATCGCTCATGCCAGCCGGAATACGCGGTTTTAGGCCCGGAGGCTAGGAGCAGTCGGCGATCATCCCGGGCGCCGCATCACGGCGCTCCGGGATGTCGAAAGCGCTCAGATTCCGCGGAAGCTGCGCCGTGTTTCGCTGGCCGAGACATCGGCCAGCACGGTCTCGCCGGCGATCGCGGTCTGGCCTTCGCCAACCAGCGGAATCACGCTCGTCGGCAGATAGACGTCGACGCGCGAGCCGAAGCGAATCAGGCCGAAACGCTCGCCCGTCGCAATCGCATCGCCCTCCTTGACGAAGGGCACGATGCGCCGCGCGATCAGGCCTGCGATCTGGACGACGCCGACCGTGCCGGCCGGGGTCTCGATCGCCAGCGCGTTGCGCTCATTGTCCTCGCTCGCCTTGTCGAGCTCGGCATTGAGGAAGAGGCCCGGCGTATAGGCCATCTTGATGATGCGGCCCGAGACCGGGGCGCGGTTCACATGGCAATCGAAGACGTTCATGAAGATCGAGATGCGCGTCATCGGCTCGGCCGGCATGTTCAACTCCGGCGGCGGCAGCGCCGAGGCGATCTGGCTGATGCGGCCATCGGCCGGCGAGATCACCAGCCCCTCGCGTTGCGGCGTGACCCGGATGGGATCGCGGAAGAAATAGCAGACCCAAATCGTGATGATCGCGCCGAGCCAGCCGAAGGGCGACCAAAGATTGGCGAGCACGATCGTCGCCACCAGCGCGATCGCGATGAAGACGTAGCCCTCCTTGTGGATGGGAACGATCACTTTGCGGACGGAATCGACGAGCGACATGGGCAATCCTGTTTGGTCTTGTCAGCGCGTCGGCAGAGTGACGCTCCCCTGCGGCCCGAATGGGGCGGCAGGCATTGCCGCGTGATTTACGGGGTTCGGCGCTCCGGGGGAAGAGGCCGCATGCCGCGCCCCTTGTGGCAGACGAAACTCCGCCTCTTTGCCGCCGCGTCTTCCAGACAGGGCAGCGGAACGGCTAGAAGTGCAGCCATGGCATTGGTGCGGAGTGCGGGACATGGCGGAGGCGGGCGATATCGACACGGCTCTTCTGGCCAGGCTTGGCTGTGACGATGTCAGCCTGCGGCTGAGCAGGAGCTATTCGCCGGAAACCTCGCCCTGGCGCGCCGCCGCCTATCGCTTCGACATCCTGGCCGAGGCTGAGCCCGCCGGCACGATCAGCCTGCGGCCAGGCGCGAGCTATCTCCTGACCCATCTCGCCGGGCAGATCGGCTTTTCCGTCGAGCCAGCCTATCGCGGGCGCGGCCTCGCCGGCAAAGCCGTGACGGCGCTGCTTCCCCTGGCCAAGGCGTGCGGCCTCAGCGAACTCTGGCTGACGACGACGCCCGACAATCTCGCCTCCCGCCGCACGCTGGAAAGGCTCGGCTGTGTCCTCGTCGAAGAGGTCACGATCCCGGAAAACTACGAAAGCTATGCCCGCGGCGAGCGCCTGAAGCTGCGCTACCGGCTGGAGCTGGACTGAGCGTAGCCGTCAGTCGGCCGGGCACTGCCCGACAAGCTCGGCCAGCGCGCTCCGGCCGGATGCAAGGTCGAAATCGGCAGAAACCGCCCCGCTGCCCTGAGCCGGGATCAACACACTCATCTCGGCCCCGCCGAGGATCAATCCGAGTAGGGACGCCGGGCGCGCAACATGCACGGCCCGGTCCGCCCCGACCGCGCCCGCCAGTTCAACCGCCGGCTGACCATCGGCTTGAACGAAGGATKCAGCCGCCCGCCCCGCCTTGCCGAACAGTCCGTCATTGTTCAGCGGCAGAAAGGCGATGGACAGGCTGGCCTCGATGCAGCGGATCGCGAGGCCGACATGGGCCTCTCTATCGCTCAGCACCGCCGCGACATCCTTGCGCCCGCCCTGCCGGTCATTGGTAATGACCACCCAGTTGCCGATTTTCTTCGTGCCGGAGGCCTGCACAGGCATGGCCGACAGCGCCAGGACCAGGCTGGCGCCGAGCCCGAACACCGCTCGCAAGCGCTTCGCTGCCGTCATCGCGTGGCCCCTGAGGGGCGGCTGAGCGCACCGAGCGCCGCCGCCCAGGGCGCAGGGGCCGGCAGCATGACATCCGCCGGAAAATGCGGGAGCAGTTCGAAGGCGAGCCGCTGGCCTGCCCGGTCCTCCTGGACCACGAGAGTATCGAAGCGAAGCAGCTGAGCGGAGGCTCGCGGCAGGACAGCGCCGGCCGCGACAGGCTTGCCCGCAACCATCAGGACGAAGCAACTATCGGCCGGATTCCAGCCCCGCTTCGCTGCGGGGCTCTCGGGCGCGCCGCCCTGCACGAGATATCCGCCCTGCCAGCGTATCGAGAGCGCCTCATCGAGCCGAAGCGGTTGCCGATCGGGAGGAAGTGTCGATTCCAGCGGCGACGGCGACATTCTGAGCAGCGAGCACGTCTGGACGATGCCCGGCCGTCCCGGCTTGACGATCCAGAGCTCCCAGCCCTGCTCCGTCGCGGCAGCGGCCCGGTCCGCGGCCAGGATGGAGAAGAGAAGCGCCCCGGTCAGGCGCAGGCGCTTCAGCATGGTGTCACCGCGGCAGGCAAGGATCGGCCAGTTGCGTGGGAGCGAGCCATCGCCACGCAAGCCACGCAATCCTCAGGCGAGCGCCGTCGGGCTGCGGACGAAGCGGCGCGCGGCGAGATAGGTCAGCACCACGAAGATCAGCAGCACGAGCCCTTCGGCAATCGCGAAGGGCGGCTCTGACTGGGTCGGCGCCATGGCCTGGAGAAACGGCACCTTCATGAAAGCCTGCGCGACCGCAACGAAGATCAGCAGATAGAAGGCGAGCATCGCCGTGACCGCATAGATCCGCCGCCAGGCGCCATCGAGCCTGCGAGCGTAGAGGGCGTATCCGGCAAGGCCGACCAGAATGAGCGAGATCGCACCGACGATATGCGAGGGCAGGAGGCCGTTGAATGGAAAGCCGAAGCCCGTCGCGCTGGTGGCAAACGCGGTGGAGAGGAAAATTCCGGTCCAGCGCGGCCGCGTGTGCCCTTTCAGCATGGCCGCGGCGACGGGAAAACCCGCCACGATGGCGATCAGGCTGAGCCAGGTATGAAAGCCGGTGAAGGTCGTCGGATCGAACATGAGCAGCCCCCGCAATGCTCCACCGGCTTCGTGTGAAGCCGGCGGAGTATAGCATGCAGGAAGCAGGCCGCGTTTGGCGAGAGAATTCCGTCGCCCCGACTACTGCGTCAGGGTCACTCTCACACTCTCTTCTTCTTCCTCGGTCGCGCGCTTCAGCGTCGCCTTGGCCTCGTCGACCTGGCGCTGACGGTTCCAGAGCGCCGCATAGACGCCATCCGCCGCCAGCAACTCGCGGTGATGGCCGCGTTCGACGATCAGGCCCTTGTCCAGCACGATGATCTCGTCGGCATTGATTACGGTCGAGAGCCGATGGGCTATGACCAGCGTCGTGCGCCCCTCGCTGACCCGGTCGAGCGCGTCCTGGATCTCCTTCTCGGTGAAGGAATCGAGCGCCGAGGTCGCCTCGTCCAGCACCAGGATCGGCGGCCCCTTCAGGATGGTGCGGGCGATGGCGACGCGCTGCTTCTCGCCGCCTGAGAGCTTCAGGCCGCGCTCGCCGACGGAGGTCTCATAGCCGTCGGGCAACGACCGGATGAAGCGGTCGATCTGGGCGAGCCGCGCCGCCTCCTCGACCTCGGCCTCGGTCGCATCCGGCCGGCCATAGCGGATATTGTACTCGATCGTGTCGTTGAACAGCACGGTGTCCTGCGGAACCATGCCGATCGCCGAGCGCAGGCTGACCTGCTGGATCGCGGCGATATCCTGCCCGTCGATCATGATCCTGCCCTGGGCCGGTTCGTAGAAGCGGAAGAGCAGGCGCGAAATCGTCGACTTGCCGGCGCCGGACGGGCCGACGATGGCGATCGTCCTGCCCGGCGGCACCGTGAAGGAAATACCCTTCAGGATCGGCCGCTCAGGGATATAGGCGAAATGCACGTCCTCGAAGCGGACCTCGCCTGCATCGACGCGAAGCGGCGGGGCGCCCGGATGGTCCTGGATCTCGGGATCGCGGCCAATCAGGGCGAACATCTCGCCGATGTCGAGGGTCGCCTGCTTGATCTCGCGATAGACCGTGCCCATGAAATTCAGYGGCTGGTAGAGCTGGATCAACATGGCGTTGATCAGCACGAAATCGCCGACCGTATGCGTGCCGGCCTGGAAGCCGCGCACCGCCATCACCATCGAGATCGTCAGGCCCGTCGCGAAGATCGCCGCCTGTCCGAAATTGAGCCAGGCGAGCGAGGTATAGGCCTTGATCGAATTGCGCTCGTAGCGCGCCATCGAACGGTCGTAACGGGCTGTCTCGCGAGCCTCTGCTCCGAAATACTTCACCGTCTCATAGTTGAGCAGCGAGTCGATCGCCTTCGAATTGGCGTCGGTATCGGACTCGTTCATGGCGCCGCGAATGGCGATGCGCCATTCGGTGGCCTTGATCGTGTAGGCCATGTAGGTCGTCACCATCACCACCAGCACGACGACATAGAGCCAGTCGAACATCGTCAGCAGCACGGCGGTGATCAGGGCGACTTCGACCACGACCGGCACCAACTGGTTCAGGCCGAGGCGGACCATTTCCTCGATGCCGTTGCGGCCGCGCTCCAGCACGCGGGTCAGACCGCCGGTCTTGCGCTCGAGATGGAAGCGCAGCGAGAGATAATGCAGATGACCGAAGGTCTGCAGCGCCAGCGTGCGCACCGCATGCATGAACACGGGTGCGAACAACGCGTCGCGCATCTGGATGAAGGCCGAGGAGCCGACGCGCGCCAGCCCGTAGATCAGCGTCAGGGTCAGCGGTGCGCCGACCAGCCAGGGCAGCCAGCGCCCGAGACTGGTCGGCGTGTTCGCCAGGGCATCCGTCGCCCATTTGAAGGTGAAGGGCACGCCCATCAGCACCATGCGGCCAATGACCAGCAGGATGAAGGCCGCGACCACGCGCTTGCGTAGATCGGCGCGATCCGGTGGCCAGAGATAGGGCCAGAGCGCACGGAAGGTCGCGACAAAGCCGGAGCCGGGTTGCAGGACGGCCGAGTGGGCGAAGTTCGACGCTGGAGGCGGCGCGGCAGGCGGGGACATTTTTCAAACAGTTCCAAGTTGAACCGCCCATATATCCGCGATCGCGGGCGAATGCATGAGCCTTGCTGCAAGTCGGGGATTGCGGAACACGCGCGCCGGCTTGGCCTTGTTCTCGTCGAAGGACCGGTGTGAGATGGCGTCGGAGCGGTCAATGCTCGGATCGGGGAAAGAAACAGCCATGAGAGCTCAACGGGTTATCCTTGCCGGCCTGATCGGCGCCAGCGTCTCACTCTGCCTCGCGACGCTTCCCGCCCTGGCGCAATCAGCGCGGCCGCCGGCACAGATCAAGGTAACCAATGCCCGCAGCGTGCCATTGAACACGCTCGAAATCACCACCTCGGGTGAACAGCCCCGCCTCGTCGCCAAACTCGCCAAGCCGCTCGCTCCCGGAAAGAGCGCCGTGCTGAAACTCAACAAGCCGGCAGGCTGCAGCTATTTCGTGCTCGGTCGCTTCAGCGACGAGGTCGAAAACGACAATGACGGCGTCGATCTCTGCAGGGAAAAGACGATCCGCCTGACGGATTGAGCCGCCAGGGCCATCATGGCCGGGCCTCGTCCCGGCCATTCCCGACCGCGGCGGCACCGCCGAACGCTCATCCGCAGAATGATTGCCAGGTGGGCGCTGCGCCTCACCCGGGAATCGCGGCGGATCAAAAGCCCTCGTCGCTTACGCCGTCGCGCCGGCCCGCATCAGCTTGTAGGTGATCGAGTCGACCAGCGCCTGGAACGAGGCGTCGATGATGTTGGCGCTGACACCGACCGTGGTCCAGCGTTCGCCGGTCTCGTCAGCGGATTCGATCAGGACGCGCGTCACCGCATCGGTGCCGCCCTGGAAGATGCGGACCTTGTAGTCGACGAGCCGCAAGCCGCCGATCAGCGACTGATAGCGGCCGAGATCCTTGCGCAAGGCGACGTCGAGCGCATTGACCGGACCGGCAGAGCCCTCGGCAGCCGAGATCAGCAGCTCGTCGCCGACCTGCACCTTCACGATCGCCTCGGAGAAGGTGACGAGCTCGCCATTGGCGTTGTAGCGGCGCTCCACATTCACCTTGAAGCGCTCGACCGTGAAATAATCCGGCACCTCGCGCAGGATCCGCTTGGCGAGCAGGAAGAAGGAGGCGTCGGCCCCCTCGAAGGCGTAGCCTTGCGCCTCCTTGTCCTTGAGCTCGTCGAGCAGGCGCCCGAGCCGCGGATCGTCGCGCCCAAGCGTCACGCCGATGCGCTCCAGCTCGGCAACGAGGTTGGACTTGCCGCCCTGGTCGGAGATCAGGACCTTGCGGATATTGCCGGTCGCTTCCGGCGCGACATGCTCATAGGTGCGCGGGTCCTTCAGCACCGCTGAGGCATGGATGCCGGCCTTGGTCGCGAAGGCAGACGAACCGACGAAGGGCGCGTGCCGGTTCGGGGCGCGGTTCAGCATCTCGTCGAGGGCCCGCGAAACATGGGTCAGCTCGCCGAGCTGCTGCTCGTCGACATTGATGCTGAAGCGCTCGCGATACCTGTCCTTCAGTTTCAGCGCGCCGATCAGCGTCACCAGATTGGCGTTGCCGCAGCGCTCGCCGAGCCCGTTCAGCGTGCCCTGGATCTGGCGGACCCCCGCCTCGACCGCCGCCAGCGAATTGGCAACGGCGCAGCCGCAATCGTCATGGGCATGGATGCCGAGATGATCGCCCGGCACGACCTTGGCGACCTCGGCAACGATGGCGCCGACCTCGTCCGGCAAGGTGCCGCCATTCGTGTCGCAAAGCACGACCCAGCGCGCGCCCGCCTCATAGGCTGCCCGCGCGCAGGCCAGCGCATAGTCGGGATTGGCCTTGTAGCCGTCGAAGAAATGCTCGCAGTCGAGCATCACCTCGCGTCCGGCCGCCTTCGCGGCCTTCACGCTGTCGGTGATCCCCTCGAGATTGTCCTCGAGCGAGATCTCGAGCGCGACATGGACATGGTAGTCCCAGCTCTTGGCGACGAAGACGATGGCGTCGGCCTTCGCCTCGAGCAGGGCAGCGATGCCCGGGTCGTTGGCGGCCGAGCGCCCTGCCCGCTTGGTCATGCCGAAGGCAGCGAACTTGGCCTTCGAAGTCGGCTTCTCCGCGAAGAAGGCGGTATCGAGCGGGTTCGCCCCGGGATAGCCGCCCTCGACATAGTCGATGCCGAGCTTGTCCAGCATGGCGGCGACCGCGCGCTTGTCGTCGAGCGAGAAGTCGACTCCGGTGGTCTGGGCGCCGTCGCGCAGCGTCGTATCGAAAAGATGGACGCGGGCGCTCATCGCCCGGCCCTCATCCGATAGCGCAGCACACGCGGCATCACCATGGCGAGCATGACGAGCTTCATGGCGACCGAGAGCGCACCGGCGMGCCGGATCTTCGGGGCATCCCGGTTCATCGTTTCACTTCCCATGTCATGTCCGTCTCATGGAGCGTCGCTCCATCGAGATCGTGCCAAAGCGTGTCCTGGACCTCGTCGCCACGACGAAGAATATCGGCGTTCCAGAAGCGACGAATGCGAAAGCCCTGCTCCTTCAGCCAAGCGTCCCGAACGGCGTCATAGGTGCTTTCTGCATGGTGGCCGCCATCGGCTTCGACGATCAGTCGCTTCGACGGACACACGAAATCGACGATATAGGAACCGATCTGGACCTGCCGACGGAACTTGAAACCGCTGAACCGCCTGTCGCGCAGGAGGTGCCAAAGCTTGCGCTCGGCCTCCGTCGGCTCCTTGCGCATCGAGCGCGCGCGCTGGCCGAGCTTGGCACGCAGCGACGGCGCATGCTCCCCTTCTCCCCCTGCGGGAGAAGGTGGCCGCGCAGCGGCCGGATGAGGGGTCGCGCTTCCCTGTCCGGTTGAAGCAGAATGAGCCGAAGGCCGGCAAGCGTCGCGCGACCCCTCACCCCAACCCTCTCCCGCAAGGGGAGAGGGGGCTTGGTCGCGGTTCATCGCTTGACMTGCCATGCTGTCGTGGGCTCGCCCGTCGCCGGGTCCTTGCCATCCTTGAGCTGGATGCCGATCGCCGCAAGTTCGTCGCGGATGCGATCGGACTCGGCAAAGTCCTTGGCGCGACGTGCTGCAAGCCGGCGCTGGATCAGATCGTCGACACGCGTCGCGAAGCCGTCATCGGTCGCCGTCCGGATGAGGAACTCCTGTTCCTTCCGCCCCCAGGCCTGACGATTCAGGCCGAGGAAATCGACGCTTGCCGCCAATGCGCGCGCAGCCTTCGGATCGCCGGCCTTCGCTTCGCGTGCGAGACCGTGAAGCCGCGTCATCATCTTGGCCGTGTTCAGGTCATCGGCCAGCGCGGCGATGATTTCGGCATCCACGTCGCTTGGAGTGGCCTGCGGTTCCGTCGGAATGCCACGCAGGACTTCCTCCCAGCCACCGATGATGGACTCGACCTCCTCCAGCGACTTCACCGTCCAGTCGATCGGCTGACGATAATGCGTCTTCAACATCGCAAGGCGCAGCACTTCGCCCGGCCATGTCCGGCCGCCGAAGGCATCGGTCTGCAGCAGTTCGTTGATGGTGACGAAGTTGCCGAGAGACTTCGACATCTTCTCGCCTTCGACCTGCAGGAACCCGTTATGCATCCAGATATTCGCCATGCGGCCGGCGCCATCGGCACCGCCGAAGGCGCAGCAGCTCTGGGCGATTTCGTTCTCATGATGCGGGAAGACGAGGTCGATGCCGCCGCCATGGATGTCGAAGACATTCCTGGCGGGGTCATCGCAGGCGAGCCCGCCGCCGAAGGGTGCGAGCAGCTTCGCCATCGACATGGCCGAGCACTCGATATGCCAGCCGGGGCGGCCGGGCGTGGCGATGCCGGCCGGGGAAGGCCAGCCGGGGTCGATGCCGTCGCGGCTTGGCTTCCACAGCACGAAATCCATGGCATCGCGCTTGTAGGGCGCGACATCGACACGGGCGCCGGCCATCATCTCGTCCAGCGAACGCCGGGCGAGCGAGCCGTATTTCGGTGCCTTCCCCAGGCTCGCCACAGCCGGCACATGGAACAGCACATGCTCCTCGGCGACATAGGCGATGCCACGGGCGATGAGGCGCTCGATGATCGCCTTCATCTCCTCGATATGGTCGGTGGCGCGCGGCTCGGCATCGGGGCGCAGATTGCCCAGCGCATCGACATCATTGTGGAACTGCGCCGTCGTCGTCTGCGTGACCMGGGCAATCGCCTCGTTCAGCGGCAGGCCCGGAAAGTCGCGGGCGGCGCGCGCATTGATCTTGTCGTCGACGTCCGTGAGGTTGCGGGCATAGGTGACATGCTCGGGGCCATAGAGATGGCGGAGCAGCCGGTAGAGCACGTCGAAGACGATGACCGGGCGGGCATTGCCGATATGGGCGTAGTCATAGACCGTCGGACCGCAGACATACATGCGGACATTGCCGGGATCGATCGGCGCGAACGTCTCTTTCGTCCGCGTCAGCGTGTTGTAGAGCCTTAAAGTCGGCGTCATCGAAACGGTCCTGGCGAATAGGCGACGAGAAGCGTGGTCCGGGCCGCTGGCCGGGGGCGCTTTCTGTCGGGTCGTTTCAGGACGATGACGTGAGCAGCCGGCCAGCGAAAGCTAGCGGCAAATAATGCAAATCCGGATGGCGGCCTGCGTCATGAAAAACTGATTGCCTGTGCGCGGGCTTTGCGTCAAGAGGGCGCCCGAGTTTGTTGCGCCGCAACATAGCTGACGCCGAATTCATTCAAATTTAACGGACTGGAACCATCCTCATGCTTCGAAGGTTCTTTGGCCTGTCGGGTCACGAGGAAAGATCGAGAATGCGCCGCGCCATCGCCCTGATCGGCCTGTTCGGAATCGTCGGAGCCGGCCTCTCGCTCGCAGTCCTGCCGACCTCGAAGACGGTGGCCGCTTCCAACGACCAGCGCATTTTCCTGATTCCGGCGAGCGACGGCTATGGCGTCGCCGACTGCCTGTCCTCGAAGACTTCGGAATGCGGCAAGATCGTCGCCGATGCCTGGTGCGAGGCCCAGGGTTTTGCGAAGGCGACAGCCTTCGGCATCGCCTCGCGCGAAGATTTCACCGGTTCGGTCTCGAAGCCTGTCATCACCGAACCGGCCGAACAGCCGCTCTCGATCACCTGCGGCGGCTGAGCCTGCGGCTCACCTCACCCAATCCGAGCATTTCGGCGCCTCGCCTACCCCGCCCCAGGGCATGATCGGGACGGTGGATGTCGAA
The DNA here is from genome assembly GCF_056399325.1 of Allobosea sp. 01N443. NCBI lineage: Bacteria > Pseudomonadati > Pseudomonadota > Alphaproteobacteria > Hyphomicrobiales > Alloboseaceae > Allobosea > Allobosea sp. 01N443. Next base: position 17,625 of record NZ_JBFTRC010000047.1, on the reverse strand, counting down.
TTCTGCGGCGACCCGTCGATCAGCTTGTCGGAATAGACGAGATAGACCAGCACGTTGCGCTTGATGTCGCAGCCGCGCACGATCTGCATCTTCTTCCAGACCATCGAGCGGCGCTCGCGGAAGACGACATCGCCCTGCTCGAACTTCTCCTTGAACTTGATCGGACCGACCTGACGACAGGCGAGCGAGATCTCCGAGACCTCCTCCGCCACCCCGAACATGCCGGAGACGCCGCCCTTCTCGGGGATAGTGTAGTGGCAGGCCACACCCTCGACGATCGGATCGTCGACGCCATAGACGGCGAGCTTGTCGTTCGGCGTCAGCATCTTCCAGACGGTCGATTTCCTGAAGATCAGGTCCTCCTGGGCCTGTGCGGCCCCGGTCAGACCGAGCCCTAGCGCCAACAGAGCCAGGGCCAGGGCGCGTGAAGAGGTGGTACCACAGGCGCGCATTCTCGATCTCCTGACTGTTCCGCGTAGCCGGCGCCGCATATGGGTTCTGAGGCGAAGCAATGCCAGAGGCGTCCGATGCAGACCAGCAAGATGCCGGCGACGACGCAGCCGATCCTCGCGACGGACCGCCTCATCCTCAGGCCGAGAACCATTGAGGATCTCGACCATGTCATTGCAATGAATTCCGATCCGGAGGTGATGCGACACATCGCGCCAGTCGGCACCGCCTTCATGAGCAGGGAGGCCGTGGCGAAGCGCAGCTTCACCCATGTCGATCGGGGGCTGGGCTACTGGTCGATCAGCCCGCGCGAAAGCCCTGGCGCGTTGCTGGGCTATGTCGCGCTGTTCCCCGGCGCTCCGGCGACGGCGCAGATCGAGCTGAGCTACCGCTTCGAGACGCGCCATTGGGGCCGGGGTTATACGACGGAGGCGGCCTCGCGCCTGCTCCAGCACGGTTTTGGCCCATTGGACCTAACCGAGGTGGTCATCCTCACGCACCCGTTGAACGCGGCATCCCTTCGTCTGGCGGAGAGGCTCGGTTTCCAGCGCGAGAGCGACCGGTGCTCATGGCTGATGGGCGATCCGCACTTCCTCTGCGCCTTCTTCCGCCTCGGCCGCGCCGGCTGGCTTGCCACCCATGACGCAGCCGCGGCACCGGTCGTCACACCGCCAGTGGCTTGAACACCAGATAGGCCGCGGCCAGCGCGCCGAGCACGCCGAGCGTGAACAGCACCAGCTTCAACTGCGTGAAGCCGCTCGCCATGGCGACATCGCCCGCCTCGACCCGGGGGTATTTGTCGAGCAGCCGGGCAATGACAAAATTCTCGACGACATCGCAGAGCCCGCCGAAGAGCCAGCCGCCGCCGCATAATGCCGCCACCCACCAGGGATAGCCGCGCATCGCGACGCCCGCGACGATGATCGCGCCGACGATCGCATAGGTCAGGGCGAAGGCGACATCGGCCGGCAGCACCCGGTGACGGTAGCGGTTGCGGCGTTCCTCGCCATAAGCTGCGAAGAGCTTTTCGACATCGGCAGCGTTGAAGCCGTTCCAGTCGCTCTCGAGCATGCGGGCCACGCCCTGACGGCTCGCCCAGAGCCCGGTGAGCCAGAACATCAACATCACCAGCGCCGGCCCCCACAGGAAGAACGAGAGCGGGATGGCGCTGGAATAGAGCGGAACGGGATCGATCATCGCGGCCAAGGCTCCGGCAGAGGAAATGCGACGTTACCGCGCCTCGCGCGCCAGCGCCAAGGCCTGACGCAGGATCTCCACGTCACCGATATGATTGACGAAGATCAGGACGAGCCTTGCATTGAGCGCCACGCTCTCGGCCTCGGAGAGATCGCGATGCGCCTCCGCGATCATCCGGAACGCCGCGTCGGGATCGGAGAGATTCGGTTCCGTGACAAGTTCGCTGCTCATGCTGCGGCGCGCCCTTCCAGCCTCTCGATCGCGGCCGCCAGTTGCACAGGTGTCGCCTGGCGAAACCGCGCCGCGACATGGCCGTCAGGACGCAGCACGACGGCATCGCCCGGCGTCAATCCGTAACGTCGCGCCAGGGGCTCGTCTCCCCCATCTCTGGCGGGAACGTCGACCCACAAGGCGGCGGCAGGCGTCATGCCCTCGGCCGCCACCCCGCAGGCGATGATGACCGGCCGGCCCTCGGCCAGCGTCTCGCTCAGCCAGCGCCGCCCGCCGGCTGTGGATGGCAGCGCAGCGTCGTGGAAGGAGGTGCCCGCCGCGAGCCCCCCCTGCCAATCCGGGCCAGGCGTCGAAAGCGGCGACGCCAGATAGGTCGTCGGCTGCGAGAGACGCCCGGAATTGACGAAGCCCCGGGCGAAGCCGGCCTTGCCGGCCAGGGCAAGGGCCGCATCGCRCAAGACCCGCTCGCCTGGCGAGCGCGGCGCGATGAAATCCGTGGCGCGGGTCGAATGCAGGATATTCTCCTGCGCTGCTTCGACACGCTCCCTGTCATAGCTGTCGATCAGAGAAGCGGGACTCTGCCCTTTCACGACCAATGCCAGTTTCCAGCCGAGATTGTCGGCATCCTGGATGCCGGAATTGGCGCCGCGCGCGCCGAAGGGCGAGACCTGATGCGCCGCATCGCCGGCGAAGACCACCAGACCATGAACGAAGCGCGCGAGCCTGCGGCACTGGAAGCGGTAGACCGAGACCCATTCCAGCGCGAAATCGTCATGGCCGAGCATCTGCCGGATGCGCGGCCGCACGATCTCGGGCTGTCGTTCATGCTCGGGGTCGGCGTCGCGATCGAGTTGCAGATCGATGCGCCAGACATCGTCCGGCTGCTTGTGCAGCAGGGCCGACTGTCCGGAATGGAAGGGCGGCGCGAACCAGAACCAACGCTCGGTGGGGAATTCCGCCCGCATCTTCACGTCTGCGATGAGGAACTTGTCCTCGAAGGCCTCACCGCGAAACTCCAGGCCAAGCAGCGCGCGCGTCGGCGATCGCGCTCCGTCGCAGGCGACCACCCAGCCGGCATCGAACTGGTAGGGCCCATCCGGCGTCGCGATGGTCAGGAGCGCGCCGTCGCTACGAGGCTGGATGCCGGTGAGACGGTTCGACCAGCGCAGATCGATCAGCGCCTCCGCAGCCGCAGCGTCGGCCAACGCCGCTTCGACGTAATATTGCTGCAGGTTGATGAAGGCCGGCTGCTTGTGGCCAGGCTCGGGCAATAGATCGAACTCATAGAGCTGCTCCTGCCCGCGAAAGACCCTGCCCCGCTGCCAGGTGACGCCTTTCGCGACCATGCCTTCCGCGAGGCCGAGCCTGTCGAAGATCTCGAGCGTACGCTTGGCAAAACAGATCGCGCGCGAGCCCTCGCCGATGCGATCGGAATCATCGATCAGCACGACGGGAACGGCACGGCGCGCCAGATCGAGCGCGAGCGTCAGCCCGACCGGGCCGGCGCCAATGATGACAACCGGATGATGGGCCGGTTCGCGTGCATCCTGGTCAGGGCTGCGGCGATAGGCGAAACGGCGCAGCTCCGTCGTCATCCGATCGCCTCCGGCCCCTCGATCCCGAGCCCCCGCAGATCCGAGGCACGCCGGCCGGCATCGAAAGCGAGGAAATACTCATCGAGCTGCGGCGGCGCGACCGTCGTGCCGGCGAGCATGGCGTGGGCCTGGCCGCGATGATGGATCTGATGCTGGAAGAGATGCGCGAGCAGATCGTCGATCCGCTCGGGCACCTTGCCGTCATCGCCGCGATCGGTCTCGACCTGCCGTGCCAGCTCTGCCTCGCTCAACGCATCGCAGAAGGCGATCAGGCGGCGATCGGTCTGCCCCTGCACGATGAGGAGCGCGGCCGCGTCGAGCGGCCGGAAGGTATCGAAGACGGCGAGCCCGCGCCCGCCCTGCTCCAGGGCGTCGAGATAGAACTGATCGACCGAGAGATTGTGGTTCAAGGTCTCGTGGAGCGAGGGGAAGAAGCTCGTTCGCGTGGCCCTGAATGCCTCGTCGTCCAGTTCGGCGCAGGCGCGCAGCAGCCGGTCATTGGCCCAGCCATTGTTGCGGGCCGCCTTGCGCAGATAGGCGACGAGCGACACCGCCCTACCCTCGCAGGTCGAGCCACATCTGGCGATCGCGCTCGTCGGTCCAGATGCGGGGATGATCGAGCCCGTTGGCCTCGTCATAGGCACGCGAAACATTGAAGGGCAGGCAATGCTCGAAGATCACCCAGTCGCCATAGCCTGGCTTCAAAACGGCATGGACACGCTCGAAGGTCTCGCGGAGCGAGCGGCCCGCGCCGGCGTTCTGCTTCACGGCGTCATAGAGGTCGCTGAGAAAGGCGCGCGTGCCGCTGATGCCATCGGCGACCATCGCCGCATCGGTCAGCGCAGCGCCCCGGCCAGGCACCATCGCGACCGAGCCGAGGGCCGACAAATGGTCGAGCGTCGTCGGCCAGTCCTCGAAATGGGCATCGCCGCAATAGGGCGTCGCACCATATTCGACGAGATCCCCCGCGAAGGAGACCTCGGCATCGGGAATCCAGGCGACGATGTCGCCTGCGGTATGACCGCGCCCGAGCTTCATCAGCCTGACCTCGCGCTTGCCCAGCCAGATCGAGGCGGTGTCGGAAAAGGTCATGGTCGGCCAGGTCAGGCCCGGGCGGATCGAATCCGCGCCCTGGAAGAGCCGCGGAAACCGGCCGATCTCGCTCGCCTTGTCCTGCTCGCCGCGTTCCACGATCATCTCGCGGGCGACATCGGAGGCGACGATCTCGCGGGCGCTGTAGGCTGGCGCTCCCAGCACGCGGACCGCGTGGTAATGCGAGAGCACGACATGGCTGATCGGCTTGTCGGTGATCCTGCGGACGCGTTCGATCACGGTTTCCGCCATCTTCGGCGTCGCCTGCGCATCGAAGACGAGCACGCTCTCGTCACCGACGACGACCCCGGTATTGGGGTCGCCCTCGGCGGTATAGGCGTAGATGCCCCGGCCGATCTCATCGAAGGAAACGGTCTTCTCACCGAGATCGGCACTGGAGGCGAAGGCGGGCTTGTCAGTCGACATGGGGCAGCACGTCCTGTTCGATCGCACCGAAAATGGAAGAACCATCCCCGTCCTTCATCTCGATACGAACCGTATCGCCGAAGCGCAGGAAAGGCGTTGCCGCGGTGCCCGACTTGATGATCTCGACCATGCGCTGCTCGGCGATACAGGCGTAGCCGACGCCTCCCAGCGCGATCGGGCGCCCCGGGCCACCTTCGTCGTCGCGGTTCGAGACCGTGCCGGAGCCGATGATCGTTCCGGCCGAAAGCGGGCGCGTTCGCGCGGCATGAGCGATCAGCGTGCCGAAATCGAAGGTCATGTCGATGCCGGCATTCGGCTGTCCGAAGGGCTGGCCGTTGAGCAGCGACAGCAACGGCAGATGCAGCTTTCCGCCCTGCCATGCCTCGCCCAGTTCATCCGGTGTCGCGGCCACCGGCGAGAAGGCCGTCGGCGGCTTCGACTGGAGAAAGCCAAAGCCCTTCGCCAGTTCGTCCGGAATCAGGTTGCGCAGGCTGACGTCATTGACGAGCATCACGAGGCGGACATGGCCATGCGCCGCTTCCGCAGAGACCCCCATCGGCACGTCGCCGGTGATGAYGGCGATCTCGGCCTCGAAATCGATGCCGTCCTCCTCGTAGCGGATCCGGATCGGCTGGCGCGGCCCCAGCAGGGCGTCGGATCCGCCCTGATACATCAGAGGGTCGCTCCAGAAACTCTCGGGCATCTCCGCGCCCCTCGCCTTCCTGACGAGCGCGACATGGTTCACATAGGCCGAGCCGTCGAGCCATTGATAGGCGCGTGGCAAGGGGGCTGCGCAATCATGCTCGTGGAAACGGAAGGATGGGACGGAGCCATGCTCCAATCCTTCTGCTAGATCGGCCAGGCGCGGCGCATGGCGCCCCCAGTCGTCGAGCGCGGCCTGCATGGTCGCGACCACGGGAAAAGCGTCCGTGGCGCGCGTCAGGTCTTTGGAAACCACGACAAGGCGGCCATCACGACCGTGCATGAGGGAAGCGAGTTTCATCTCTTTCCAATCCGTGACGAACACGCGAGATTGCGCGCAACAAACCTCTGGGAGTTCAGCTTATGAAACGCCGCGACTTTTTGAAAACCGGTGCGCTGGCAGCGGCTGCGACGCCGGTCGCGATGCCGGCGATCGCGCAGTCGCAACCTGAGGTGAAGTGGCGCCTGACCTCGAGCTTCCCGAAGGCGCTCGACACGATCTACGGCACGGCCCAGCAGTTCGCGAAATACATGTCGGACGCGACCGACGGCAAATTCCAGGTCCAGACCTTCTCCGCCGGCGAGATAGTGYCGGGCCTGCAGGCCCTCGACGCGGTCACCTCCGGCACGGTCGAATGCGCGCATACGCCGACCTATTTCTATATCGGCAAGGAGCCGGCACTCGGGCTCGGCACCGGCATCCCGTTCGGACTCAACGCGCGTCAGCAGCATTCCTGGTGGTTCTTCGGCGGCGGCGAGGAGATCATCAATTCGGCGCTGGCCAAATTCAATGCCTATTCGATCCCCTGCGGCAATTCCGGCTGCCAGATGGGCGGCTTCTTCCGCAAGGAACTGACCTCGCTCGATGATCTCAAGGGCCTGAAGTTCCGTATCGGCGGCATGGGCGGGGCCGTGCTGGCCAAGCTCGGCGTGGTGCCCACGCAGATCGCAGGCGGCGACGTCTACCCGGCGCTGGAGCGCGGCACGATCGACGCCGCAGAATTCGTCGGCCCCTATGATGACGAGAAGCTCGGCTTCGTGCGCGTCGCCAAATACTACTACTATCCCGGCTGGTGGGAGGGCGGCGCCATGCTGCATCTCGTCGTTGGCCAGGAGGCCTGGAACAMGCTGCCGAAGCACTACCAGGCGATCGTCCATCACGCCTGCGAGGCTGCCAATAACTGGATGCTGGCCAAGTACGATGCGGTGAACCCGGGTGGCCTGCGCCGGCTGGTCCAGCAGGGCGCACAGCTCAAGGCCTTCCCGATGCCGATCATGGAAGCGGCTCTCAAGGCGGCGGACGAGTACTACGCCGAGACCTCCGCCAAGAGTGAGTTGTTCAAGAAGGGCTACGACTCGATGGTCGCTTTCCGCGGCGAGAACCTGCTCTGGTGGCAGGTGGCAGAGCTGTCGTACGACTCGTTCATGAACCGTCTGCGGTCGCGCTGAGGCGCCACCGGGACCAATAGATGGCGCCGGGTCAGACAAGTTTGATCCGGCGCGGCGCATGCGCCACCATCGCCTCGGCCAGGTGGGCGCAGACGGCTTTCGGGCGCGTGTCGAGCACGGGCTCGACCATCCCCGCCGCCTTGCCACGCTGCTTGCCGGCGCGCCGGCGGAGTTTCTTCCTGACGTTCCTCAGGGATCTGGTCGTGGCGGTTTCCGCCAGTTGCCGCTCTGTCAAATCAAGATCGACGACCGCACCGAGATGTGTGCGCAAACGCTCGACCGCCTCGATCTGCTCCTTGTAGTGACCGGGATCGGCAGGCTGGAAGAAGCTGAGCTGATAGCCGAGATCGATGATGCGGGTGCGCCAGGCGTGCAGGCGCTTCAGGCTCATCCGGCGCGGATCACGGCGCGCCGCGCGTCTGGCCTTGCGGTAGCTGCGCCGGAACCCGGCGAGCAGGAAGCCCCCGCGCTCGCCAGCCACCGACCACTCCTCCATCCTGGCAGCGAGACGGTCGAGCTCCGTTTGCATCGCCGCAACGGTTTCCGGCAGCGGCATCGGGTCAGGCGGAGGCTCGACCAGCTTGCCGCGTTCGCTGGGCAGCAGCTCCTGCAAGGTCCGCGCGACGACCGCAGCTTCGCGGGTCGCGGTGAAGGTCTGGCGCAGGCGCTTGATGCCGGCCCGGAGCAGCGCCGTCTCCTCCTCCAGTGCAGCCGGCGAGAGCTTCAGCAGGGAACGCCACGCCTTCATCAGTCGGCGGAAATCATGAACACCCTTGGCGGGGTCGCTCTCCAGGCGGTCGAGTAACCGCCGCCCCTGCAACGGCATCTCGCGACAAACTGCGAGCCAGTGCTGGGCCCAGAGCCGCATCAATGCCGGACCGCTGGGCACCGCATTGCGCGACGTCCGGGCGCGCGGGCTCCTGCCGCCGCTCAGCCGAACCGGTGCTTTCGCGGGTATCGCCAAGGCGCGCTCCTTGCGAAGTTCGGGAGCGCATTGAGCGACAAGCATTCGGGCTCCGCAAGTGCCTTGCAAGGATCGGAACGCTACCAGGCCTCGCGCCTCGTCGGATCGAAACGCTTCTTCAGGCCCTCCCAGCAGGCGCTGTAGTCCGGCTGCCGGGCGGGCAGGCTCGCGGCGTAGCCGGTGACGCGCTGGGGGAAGCGGGTCTCGAACATGAAGGCCATGGTCCCGGTCAGCTTCACGGGCTTGAGCTCGACCGTGCTTGCATGTTCGAACGCCTGCGCGTCCGGGCCATGCGGCAGCATCATGTTGTGGAGGCTGAAGCCGCCAGGCGTGAAGCCCTCCGGCTTGGCGTCATAGACGCCGTAGATCAGCCCCATGAACTCGGACATGATATTGCGATGATACCAGGGCGGGCGGAACGTGTTCTCCGCGACCAGCCAGCGCTCGGGGAAGATCACGAAGTCGATATTCGCAGTGCCGGGTGTCTCCGAGGGCGCGGTCAGGACCGTGAAGATCGACGGGTCGGGATGGTCGAAGGAGATCGCCCCGACCGGCGAATAATGGCGCAGGTCGTATTTGTAGGGCGCGTAATTGCCGTGCCAGGCCACGACATCGAGCGGCGACTGGCCGATCGGCGTGGAGAAGAGTTCCCCGCCCCATTTCGCATAGAGCGTCGACGGCGTCTCATCGTCTTCATAGGCCGCGATGGGAGTCAGGAAATCGCGCGGATTGGCCAGGCAATTCGCGCCGATCGGGCCGCGATCCGGCAAGGTGAAGGAGCCGCCATAGTTTTCGCAGACATAGGCGCGGGCCGGTCCGCCCATCAGCTCGCAGCGGAAGACGACGCCGCGCGGAATGATGCAGATCTCGCCGGGCTCGATCTCGATCACGCCGAATTCGGTGCAGAAGCGCAACGCCCCCTCCTGCGCCACGATGAGCAATTCGCCATCGGCGCAGAAGACGTATTCGCGTTCCATCGAGGCCGTGACGAAAACCATATGGGCGGCCATGCCGGCCTGGGTCTCGGCATCGCCAGCGGTCGTCAGCGTGCGCAGCCCGGTGAGGAAGGTCAGCGACTCCGATGGCATCGGAATCGGGCTCCAGCGCAGCTGTCCGATCGGCAGCTCGGCMTCGTCGCGGCAGGGCGCACTGCGGATCAGCCCCTTGTCGACCTTCTTCCAGCGCCCGCCATGCTTGACGCTGGGCCGGATGCGGTAGAGCCAGGACCGCTCGTTCGAGGAGCGCGGCGCGGTGAAGGGCGAGCCGGATAGCTGCTCGGCATAGAGGCCATAGGCGGGCCTCTGCGGCGAATTGCGGCCGACCGGCAAGGCGCCGGGCAGCGCCTCGGTCTCGAAACTATTGCCGAATCCCGACATGTAGCGCGTGCCGGTCGCGGCCTGGCGCAGCGGGGCTGTATGAATCTGTGCCTGGACATTCATGAGCATTTCCCCTTCCGCTGCCGGACCGCTTTKACAAGAACGCAGGTTCCGGAAAGATCGGAGCGGGCGTCCCGCCCCGACCTCAGCTAGTTACAGATGAAACTAATGTCAACGCAGCCCGAGCCTCCCCCACCCGGCGACGAAACGACCTTGCGGCTGGAGCAGTTCCTGCCCTATCGGCTGAACGTCGTCGGCCATTTCGCCAGCCGCGCGCTCGGACGAATCTATAGCGAGCGCTTCGGCATAGGCATTCCCGAATGGCGTGTGATCGCGCAGCTCGGCGAATTCGGAAAGCTGACTTCGCGCGACATCGGCGAGCTGTCCCAGATGCACAAGACCAAGGTTTCGCGCGCCGTCAGCGAGCTCGAGAAGCGCGGCCTGACGTCGCGCAGCGAGAATCGCGAGGACCGGCGCGAGGCCTTCATCAGCCTTACCCCCCGCGGCTCCCGAACCTATGCCGAGATCGTGCCCCTGGCGCTCGCCTTCCAGGCGCGCTGGACCGAGGGACTTCCGGCAGAGGAGCTGCGCGTGTTCGAACGCGTGCTTTCGATTCTCACCGAACGGGGCCGCCATCTCGCCGGCGGCTATCACGAAAGCGAAGGCTGAATTGCCGCTTGCCGCCAAATATGGCATGCCGGGCCTCGCCATGGCCGTCCGCCCGAATCCGCGCCGCGCCATCGCAGGACCCGTCCTTAGTTCCGTCGCGTTTGGCAGGTGAAACTCCCGCAAAGCGATTGCCCGGTTTCCGGGGCGGATCGAACAAGCAGGTAATATGGCCCGACCGGCGATGAGACTACGACTAACCCGGCGCCTCGGCGCGATGCTGCTGGCCTTCTCGGCGATGGGTGGAGCGGCGCTGGCGCAGTCGCCCGCGTGCAATGCCTGGCGCAGCGAACTCGCGAGCCTGCAGGGCCAGCGCGGGGGCGATCCGCGTGCCGCGCAGCAGGCGCAGCGCGTCGGCGCCCAGCTCTCGCAAAGCGTCAGCCAGTTCCGCGCGATGGGCTGCGAACGTGGCGGATTCCTCTTCTTCGGTGCGCAGGCGCCCCCGCAATGCGGCGGCCTGCAGGCACAGATCAACCAATTGCAGTCCCAGTACACGGCACTCCAGCGCCAGGCACAGGGCGGAGCTGCCGAGCAGCGCCGCATGCAGCTCGCCGCAGCGATCGAGACCAATTGCCGGGGGGGCGGGCAGCAGCGCGGCTTCTTCGAGACGATCTTCGGCATCGAGCCTCGCCGCGGTGAGATCGATTCGACCATGCCCGAACTCGATCCGGACATGCAGCCGCTCGATTCGGAGAAGCCCCGCCAGGGCGGCCCCAATACGGTCTGCGTCCGGACCTGCGACGGCTATTTCTTCCCGCTCGCCAACAGCCCCGGCGGCCGCGACGGCCAGGATGAAATGTGCCAGGCGCTCTGCCCGGGGACGGAGACGCTGGCCTTCGGCATGAGCACCGGCGGCGACATTCAGAATGCTGTCGCCCGTGCTAGCGGGACGCCCTATTCGTCGCTGGCGAACGCCGGAAAATACATTCGAAGCTTCGATTCCGCCTGCACCTGCCGGGCGCCGGGCCAAAGCTGGTCCCAGGCGCTGCGCAATGCCGAGGAGCTTCTCGACAAGCGCAAGGGCGACGTCATCGTCACCGAACAGCGCGCAGCCGAGCTGTCGCGGCCCAAGCCCGATCCCAAGCGCAGGACCGCGACACCCGCGCCGGCTCAACAACAGCCGATCCTGTCTGATGCCGACGACAAGCCGATGCCGTCCGAGAATTCGCCGACTTCGGGCACGGAGTCGGCCGGCATGGGTCCGCAGAGCGTCGAGCCCGAGAAGGTCGTGCAGCAAGGCGACGGCGTGAAGAAGGAAAGCCGCAGCGTCACCGGCGAGCGGCGCACGGTCAGGATCGTTGCGCCCAACCTCGCACCCAATCTGGGCCCCGCAGTCGCGCGGCCCTGACGCCGGCAGCGCCGCCGCAACGGCGCCTCGTGCGTCGGCGGCGAGGGCTGCGTCATGCGCCAGAGCGGAGAGCGGCGCTTAAATACCCCGCAGATCAAGCGCTGGACGCATGACGCCGACAGGCGCATATACAGGCAAGACCACCCCGGCCGGCCTGGATACGCGCCAGATTTCGTCAGGATTGCTCTTCCAGCGCGCAATCCTACTCTGACGGCCTCCTTGGCAGAGCCCAGCAGAGGCGTCCCATGTCAGAGACAACCGCCAACACGCATACCGGAATGGATCTGGCCGATACCCGTCGTCGCCTGAAGGCGATCTTCATGGGCTCGGTCGGCAATCTCGTCGAATGGTATGATTTCTACGCCTACACGGCCTTCGCACTCTATTTCGCGCCGCATTTTTTCCCGTCGCACGATCCGGTCGTCCAGCAGCTCAACGCCGCGACGCTGTTTGCCGCCGGCTTCATCGTCCGCCCGATCGGCGGATGGCTGTTCGGTCACATCGCCGACCGCTATGGCCGCCGGCTTTCGCTGACGATCTCGGTGCTGATGATGTGTTTCGGGTCGCTGATCATCGCGCTGACGCCGACCTATGCGACAATCGGATTTGCAGCGCCCGCGCTGCTCGCTCTCGCGCGGATCATCGAAGGCCTGAGCCTCGGCGGCGAGTACGGGGCAAGCGCGACCTATCTCACCGAGATCGCCGACCCGAACCATCGCGGGTTCTATTCGAGCTTTCAGTACGTCACGCTGATCGGCGGCCAGTTGACCGCCATCGTGGTGCTGCTGCTGCTCCAGAACGTGTTCCTGACCCATGAACAGCTCGTCGCCTGGGGCTGGCGCATTCCTTTCGTGATCGGAGCCCTGCTCGCGATCACCGCGATGTTCATGCGCCGCCACATGCACGAAACGGAATCCTTCGTCGAAGCCAGCAAGACGAAGAAGCGCGAAAGCTCGCTGCGCGGGCTGCTGAAATACCCGCGCGAGGTTGCGATCGTGGTCGGCCTGACGGCCGGCGGCACCGCGGCCTTCTACACCTTCACCACCTATATGCAGACCTTCGTGAAGCAGACCGTCGGCCTGTCCGACATCACGACGACCTATGTCATCGCCGGTTCGCTGATCTTCGCCTCGATCCTGCAGCCGATCTATGGCGCCATCTCGGACAGGATCGGCCGCAAGCCGCTGCTGATCTTCTTCGGCGTTGCCGGCTCGCTGCTGACGGTGCCGATCCTGACGATGCTGTCCCAGACCAAGTCGCCCTGGATGGCGTTCCTGCTGATCTCCGGAGCCTGGATCTTCGTCGCCGGCTATACCTCGATCAATGCCGTGGTGAAGGCCGAACTGTTCCCGACCGCGATCCGCGCCACAGGCATCGCCGTGCCCTACGCCGTGACGGTCTCGATCTTTGGCGGCACGGCGCCTGCGATCGCGCTGTTCTTCAAGCAGCAGGGCCACGAGCAGTGGTTCTTCTACTACCTGGCGGGCGTGATCTTCCTGTCGCTGCTGGTCTACGCGACCATGCGCGACACCAAGCMTGAATCGGCGATGCACCGGCACGAGTGATCCACGGCGCCATTGCCCGCTGGACCGATGTCGTCCCGGACACGTAGCGCAAGCCGCGCTGATCCGGGACGATGCGAAGCCTTCAGGCCGCCTCGCCCCCGAGCCGCTTCAGCGCTTTGTCACGGCCGATGAGCGGCAGCAGGGCAGCCAATTCCGGCCCATGCTCGAGGCCGGTCAGAGCCTGGCGAAGCGGCATGAACAGCGCCTTGCCCTTGGTGCCGGTCGCCGCGCCGACGGCCTGTGTCCAGCTCTTCCAGGTTGTCGCATCGAAGGGCTCGGCCGGGAGCAGTGCGGCTGCGCTCGCCGCAAAGCCGGCATCGGTGATCACGGGCGTGATCGGGCCACGAACGACCTGCCACCAGGCCTGCACCTCGGCAAGCTTTGCGAGATTGCCGCGCACCGCCAGCCAGAAGGGCTCGCCGGCCGCGATCCCAAGCTCCTGCAACCGGTGCGACACCGCGTCGAACGGCAGCTGATGCAGCGTGCGCGCACTCAGGGCTTCAAGCTCATGCTCATCGAACTTGGCCGGTGCGCGCGAGACATGGGCGAGGTCGACGAGATCCGCGAGCTCGTCCAGGCTCGCGACCGGCCTGACCGCGTCGGAGGAGCCGACCAGGACGGCCAATGCCGCGACGGCGAGCGCCTCCACCCCGGACTCGCGCAGGCCGCGCAGCGAAAGATGGCCGAGCCGCTTCGACAGCCCCTCCCCGCTCGCCGTGGTCAGCAGGTTGTGGTGGCCGAATGCCGGAAGGGCGGCGCCCAGCGCCTCGAAGATCTGGATCTGGACCGCCGTGTTGGTGACATGGTCCTCGCCGCGAATGACATGGGTGACGCCGGTCTCAATATCGTCGACGACCGAAGGCAGCGTGTAGAGATAACTGCCATCCTCACGCACCAGCACCGGGTCGGAGAGCGAGGCGCAGTCGACATGCGATGCGCCGCGCACGAGATCGTCCCAGGCGACCTCGCGGGCCTCGAGCAGGAAGCGCCAATGCGGCTTGCGTCCTTCCGCCTCAAGCGCCGCCCGCTRCTCGGCCGTGAGCTTCAGCGCAGCGCGATCGTAGATCGGCGGCAAGCCGCGAGCGAGCTGGCGCTTGCGGCGGCGATCCAGTTCATCGGCGGTCTCGAAGCAGGGGTAGAGTCGCCCGGCGGTGCGCAGCCGGTCGGCCGCCGCATCATAGATCGGGAGCCGCTCCGACTGGCGAATGACGAGATCGGGCTCGATGCCGAGCCAGCCGAGATCCCCGGCAATCGCATCCGCGAATTCGGGCTTCGAGCGCGCAAGATCGGTATCGTCGTAGCGCAGCAGGAAACGCCCGCCATTGCGGCGGGCATAGAGCCAGTTGAACAGCGCCGGACGGGCATTGCCGATATGGAGATAGCCGGTCGGCGACGGCGCGAAGCGAACGAGTGGCGTTGTCATGACGAGGCTTATGACGCCTTTGCGCGAGGCCGACAATCGGCTCAGAAATCGAAGCTCTCGCCCCCGGCCTTGCCGACGCCCTTGACCAGCGCAGCGTCCGGCCGATGCGCGGGTTCGCCGGGATCGCGGAAGCGATTGACGATCGGGTAGCGCCGGTCGCGGCCGAAATTCTTGCGCGTCACCTTCACGCCGGGCGCGGCCTGTCGGCGCTTGTACTCGGCGAGATAGAGCAGGCGTTCGACCTTCTTGACCGTCTCGAGATCGTGGCCACGGGCGACGATGTCGGCGAGACGCATCTCATGCTCGATCAGGCAGGCGAGGATATCGTCCAGCACGTCATAGGGCGGCAGCGAATCCTGGTCCTTCTGGTTCTCGCGCAGCTCGGCCGTCGGCGGCTTGACGATGATATTGTGCGGAATGACCTCGCCGTCCGGCCCGAGCGCACCGGCGGGCTTCCAGCGGTTGCGCAGCGCCGACATGCGAAAGACCTCGGTCTTGTAGAGATCCTTGATCGGGTTGTAGCCGCCATTCATGTCGCCATAGAGCGTGGCATAGCCGCATGACATCTCGGATTTGTTGCCGGTGGTCACCACCATCGGCCCGAACTTGTTCGAGATCGACATCAGCAGCGTGCCGCGCACGCGGCTCTGCAGGTTCTCCTCGGTGACGCCGCGATTGGTTCCGCCGAAAAGGCCGGCGAGCGCCGCTTCGAAGCCCTCGACCGGCTCGGCAATCGGCACGATCTCGTAGCGGACGCCGAGCGCATCGGCGCAGCGCTTCGCATCGTCCAGGCTCTCCTGCGAGGTGAAGCGATAGGGCATCATCACGCAGCGGACCTTGTCGGCGCCGAGCGCATCGACCGCCATCGCCGCGCAGATCGCGGAATCGATGCCGCCGGAGAGGCCAAGCACCACGCCGGGAAAGCGGTTCTTCTCGACATAGTCGCGCAGGCCCAGCACGCAAGCCGCGTAATCAGCCTCGTCGCTGCTCTCGATGGGCGTGATCTCGCCCGGCAGGCAGCGCCAGGACCCGTTCTCGCGCACCCAATCGGTCAGGCGCAGCACTTCGCGAAACGCCGGGAGCTGGTGAGCAAAGGTCTTGTCGGCATTCAACACGAAGGAGGCGCCCTCGAAGACGAGTTCGTCCTGGCCGCCGAGCTGGTTCAGATAGACCATCGGCAGCCCGGCCTCGACGACGCGAGCAACCGCGACATTCAGGCGTTCCTCGGTGACGCCGCGCCGATAGGGCGAGCCATTGGGAACAAGCAGGATCTCGCCGMCGGTCTCGGCGATGCACTCGACGACCTCCTCGCCCCAGATATCCTCGCAGACCGGCAGGCCAAGGCGGATATGGTTGCGGAAGACGACAGGACCGGGCAGCGGGCCGGGTTCAAAGACGCGTTTCTCGTCGAATACACCGTAATTCGGCAGGTCGACCTTGAAGCGCACCGACTGGATCATCCCGGCGTCGAGCAGCGCGTAGGCGTTGTAGAGCTTGCCGTCCTCGAGCCAGGGCAACCCGACCAGCACGGCTGGACCGCCATCGGCAGTCTCGCGCGCCAGATCCTCGCAGGCCCTGCGGCAGGCATCCTGGAAGGCGGGCTTCAGCACCAGATCTTCCGGCGGATAGGCCGACAGGAAGAGCTCCGGGAACATCACCAGATCGGCGCCGGCGGCCGCTGCGTCGCGCCGCGCAACGCGCACCATGTCGGCATTGCCGGCGACATCGCCGACGATCGGATTGAGCTGGGCCAGAGCCAGGCGGAACGAGGTCGCTGTCATGCTTCGGCTTTACCGCGCGGCGGCGGGGCCAGCAACGGGCGMGCGCCCTGCCCCGACCTGCATTTGCGCGTGATCAGCCCTTCGATCAACGCAAGGTCGAACGGAAATCGGCGGAATAGCGCAGCTCGCGCAGCGGACGCACGCGGCGCGTCGTTTCGTCATAGATCGGATGGGCCTTGTAGGCCGCCAGCGCCGCCTCATCGGCAAATTCGCCGTAGACGACGACATCGATGTCATTGCCCAGCGGATCGACCTTGGCATTGGCCACGACCGCGAAGGCGAGCGAATGTGGGATATCGCCGAGCCGGGACAGAGACAGGCGGATCATCTCGACATCCTCGCGCCGCTGCGCCGTGAAGAATACGATGTGGCGGATCATGCGCCCTCCCTCGCAGGCAGCCGGGAATCGCGCCGCCCTTTCGGGCCGATGTCTTCCCGACGGTGCGCAAAACGCAACCTGCGTTAACGCCGCATCGGCATCGATCCAGCCAAGCGCTTAATCTTGCTTGCCTCCGCTTCCCTCGGTCGCCGGAACAGCCGCGTACGAAAGCGGAATCGCGCGGCACGCTGAAAACTCCCTCTCGCCCTGTTCACCCCTCCGCGAGGTGGCGCCATGAGCAGGCGCGCGCCTCAACTGACCGCCAAACGGATTGCCGTGCTCAAAATCCTGGCTCCGCATCGCGGCGCGGAATATCTGGTGACCTGTGCCGAGATCGGCGCCAAGAGCGTCCCGTACGGCACCCGCAGCGGCTACCGTGAATGGGCCTGCTCGGGTTCACTGTCTCACCTCAAAGAAACGCCCCGCCGGAGCGAGACTGAAAATGCCACAGGTCGAAGACGTGGCCAGCCAGCTGTTCAGTAGCCATTCAAGTCGGGCAGCGCGATCATTCGCCATCCGACAGCCGACCCGGCGACTGCCTGGAACCGATCATCCGGGTTGATGACGGACGTTGCCATGAACCTCTCGCACTATCTGCTGCCGGTTGCCGCGCTCGCGATGATGAYGGGATACGGGTTTGCGCAAACACCCGTACARATGGGTCCGGATACAAAGCCGGCCATGACCTCCCCGGCACCCGCGGCGCCTGCCAAGAAGGCTACGGCGACCTCCTCCGACAGGACCGCCAAGTCAAAGGCGTGCTCTGTACAAGCCGATCAGAAGGGGCTTCACGGGAAGGCCAGGAAGAAGTTTCGCGACGAGTGCCAGAAGGCCTTCTGTAATGGGCCTTTGATCGTCAAGTCCCTCTGAACGATATCTCGTCGCCAGGATCATGCTTCTGTCCGTGGTCAGTACGAAGACCGCCACACCATGCCATCAGATCCAGAGCCGACAGGTCAATCTAGGGGTGCGTGATTTGCC
>NZ_JBFTRC010000046.1:0-45086 GCF_056399325.1 Allobosea sp. 01N443 | reverse complement strand
GTCCGTAAGGATCCTTGGACGATCATCAGTGTCAGCATGTCGCCGTGGTCACCGCGAACAAGTCGCCGGATCTCCACCACGTTGACCAGCATGGCCATGTAGCCGGTCTCGCCGCTGATCTGGCCAACCCAATCCAGCTTGCCGTCCAAGATCGCGCGCACGATCTCCATCGCGCTGCAGTTGGCGCGCTTTGCTGCCTCGGGGATCCGATAGATCGGATCGTCGTGCCCTGCCATGACCTGCGCCTTTGCAGATAGCGCTGCAAGGAACCCGTCGAGTTCCCGTGAATCGTAAGCGTAAACTTTGAGCACCTCTTGCCCGGATGAAACGAAAGGCGTGATGAGTTCAGCCTGCGCCAAGAGCCTGGTATGGACCCGCCCGGCATTCAGGTAGTCTTGGGCGTCGCGTTCGCTGATTGAGTGCTTGGCTTTTAGCAGGAATTCCTCGGCCTGCGCTGCGGAGAAGAGTACGCGGTCATCCGTCAACTCGCGATGGTCGGGCGGAATCGTGCCGAAGGCGGCGAGAAGGCGGCGCAGCCGCTTCGGATGGAGGCCGGTTTCCAGCGCCGCAGTCCTGATGGAATGCTGCCGCCGATACTCCACGATCTGGCGACCRTACATTCGATCGTCCGGTCCGACCGGCGCCGTCTCGCGAACGAAGTCAATCAGGACTTCCCGAACAGGATCGTAGTCCTCCTCGTCCATACCGGCCAGCCAAGTGTGAAGTCTCCCGAACCATGCCTGCGGGCCGCTGCCATCGCTGTTGGATTCGGGATATGTGGACCGCATACGCTCCAGAAACGCACGGATGCCGAGGTGGCCGCCGCTCGCGATCTCGTAGCCTGCAGCTCCTGCCTCTCGCCATTGATCGTCAGTCAGGGCCTTTATCGCGGCCTTGCGCCCGAAGACCTCGACAGCTCCGATCATCTCGCAGGTCCGTGCCGCCGCATACCAGGGCAACGCGCCCAACCAGGTATGGTCCTGCTGCCCTTCAAGGCGATCGATGAGGTGTCGCTCAAGAGGAGACGGCCGCACCTCCTGAGCCTCGGCCGCCAAACGCGGGATCTTCACCAGAGAGGGGGCGACGCAGCGCGCGAAGTCGTGCAGCGGGGCCGGGGGATCCTCGTGACCGATTTCCACGAGCATCACCCCATGATGCCGGCAAGCCCGAATAGGATCGAGGAGCCAGTGGACGCGACCGCTGGCCATCCAGGGTCTGGCCTCGTATGCAAGGTCCTCAGCGATGCACCGCGGGCAAACCAGCACCCTGGCGCGCCTCAAGCTCGCCTTCTGCATCTTCTGGCTGCGGTGGTTGAAGCCGGAGCCGATCCTGGTGATTGTCGCATTCTGGAGCGGCTCGATCGGGCAACCAACCAACTCAGCGACAAGCTGAACCGCTTCCGGCTTGCCATCGACGATGGCCTGGAATGGTGCGCCCATGTCGAGGGCGAAGCTGCGGACGGACAGGGCGTTGTGGCGAACCGCCAGTCTGGAGATCAGGCTGGCGGGGGTCTCGTCCGGGCGCGGCGGTACGGTGGGAAAGATGCRCATCAGCGCTTCCCCTTCTTCGACTTGCGGCCAGCCGACTTCGGCTTCGGATCGTCGGCGAAGACGGGGTCGGGCGGCATCCGATCGAGCAAGACCAAGCTGGCATCGATGTCGGGCCAATCCGGCGCGACGAACGGGTTCATCCGATCCCCGCACCCGGTCCGGTCTGCGAATGCATTCGCGAAGTGGTGCATCGCGAGCTCGTCCTTGGCCGACATGAGACAATCCTCGATCGCCTCGTGGATCAGTTCCACCGCGATGCCGTAGCGATTGAGCGCGGCGTGGGCGAGCCGAGGCCCAATCGTTTTCGCGAGGCCCACGGGCGTCGCGATCGCTGCGGCGGAGCAGCAGCGGGACAGCGCTTCGGCGATGAGCATGTTGTCGCTCGGCATCGACAAAGTCGGCAGCTGGATGAAACGCCCCCGGCGCCGTACCTCATCGATTTCGCGCATGGCCGGGACGAGGCTGGGCAGGCCGCTAAGGACGAGGCCGATCGGCCAGTCGTCCGAGACCATGATCGACTTCATCGCCTTACGGATCGTATCGATCTCCAGGACGTTCGCGTTGTCCGTGAGATTATGCAGTTCATCGAGGTGCAGGAGCAGGATACCTGCCGTCTTCAGCGCCTCATGGACGCGCGCCCAAAGCAAATGCTCGCGGAGATCCCGCGCCAGCGGGTACCCAAGGCCGTGGAGTATCGTCATGCCGAGCGACTTGAGCGTGCACGGCGCCGGAACCGTGACGCTGACCAAAGGGCAACCAGAATCAGGCTGCCCGTAGCCCTTCAAGGCCGGGTGGGTTCGGAACAGCCGATCGATGGAAGCGGTCTTGCCCGTCCCGGCTTCGCCAACCACGACAATGGCACGAGCTTCCCTACGTGGCGAGTTGACGTCGGTCTGAGTAAGCGCGCGCTTGCTGACCATCGTGCGGATCAGGGCGTCCAAGCTCTTGCGAAGGCGGTCGTCCAAGTCGGTCTCGACGTACTCGGCACGAACCTGCGCCATCGTGTTGACGACGCGCAGCTCGGACGGGGGAAGGCATTCGCGAAGCTTTTCGACCGCGGAGGTGAAGGGGGTGTCGCTCACGAGGTCAGTTCCTCGACTTGATGATGCGGGAGGGAGCGGACCGCGGCTGCGGCGGCTCCGAGCTCGACTTGCCGCGGGGGATGGCCTTTTCCATCACATCTGCGGATGCCGAGGCTGCTGCAGCCGCCGTATCCTCCTGAGAGGGGAAGCCGAGACCGATCTGCAATTCGAGGGCGTCGAGTTCGCTCTGGCTCGGGCGCGTTGCGAGGATGCCGGCGCGGAGCTGAGCCTTGCGGGCCATTTCCCAAGCATCGCGAACGGCTGCAGCCACGACGGCATCGGTCAGCTTTGCCTCGGCGGCGTAGCGGCGCCTGAGGTCCCTGGACGCGGCCAGCCAGATGGAGGCGGGCACATCATCGAGGCCCGGGCGCATGCACGGAACCGCGACCCAACCCGCTCCGAGGCGCACGGACACGTGGCCCATGTCCGATGGATCGAGCTTCACCTCGATGGCGGCATCGCCGTGCCGCCGCCGGTGGGCCTGAAGCTCAAGGCAATTGTAGAACAAGCCTAGGCACCGGATGCCTCTGGGGGACGCGGTGCGCTTCAGATCCGTGCCGAAGATGGCGCGACGGACATGACGATCGGGGGGCGGGATGATCCCGAACTTGGCGACGAGGCGTGACCAGGCGTTAGCCGGCGTCTCGCCGCCGAGACCTGCGTGGGGCGAGTTGTGGTAGACGTCCACGACCCACCGTACCAAGACGTCGCAAAGCTCCTCGACGGTCAGGCTTGCCCTTTCCTCGGGCTGGTAGTCACCCTTGGCGTCAACGGAGCCGAACGTCCGCCCGGTGAAGGGGGCCAACGCCTGATCCTGCATCGTGCGGAATGTCCGTTCTATGGTTCCGCGCAGCCAGGGCACCCCGGCCGGAGGAGCGTCCGGATCGCAACCAAGGTCAATGACCACTCGTCGGAAGGATCCCGCCATGAAGGCGGCGCCCTGATCGTGGACGATGGACTCTGGGCTGCCGTGGTGTTCCCAAGCGGACCCCGCGCCGACGGCGTCCGCATACCGCCGCTTCGGCGTGACAACCATCTCCAGAGTCTCAATCGCCAGTTCGGCGCTGACGCCTGCGGCGACCTTCATTCCGAGGATGACGCGGGTGGCGGCGTCGATCGCCACGCAAGCCCAATACCGCTTCTTCTTGAGTTCGTCCTGCTGCTCCGCCGACAGCACCTCCAAAATCCCCGCATCTTGAATGATCGTCATCAGGTCGATGCGCCACTCGTCCATCTCGACGCGCTGCAAGGGGCGCTCAATATCGGAGCCATTTGCCACCATCTGGAAGCGCTTCATCGCGGCCGGCAGGCCGTATCGCCCAGCGTAGACGTCGAGCGCCGGCAAGGCCCTGATCTCGATGCCCAGCCGCTCATAGGACGGTGCCTTCAGAGCCGGGAGGCCATGCGCGACACGCTCGCGATTGATCGCATCCAGAGCGGCCAGAAGTCGGCGGTAGACAGCGCGGATCGTCGGTCGGTTCTCCGAAGCATACTGGAGCGCGAATTCAGCAAGCAGTCGCCGGATTGCCGGATCGAGCCGGACGGTGATCCGGTCACCGCTGCGCCGGCACCGAGAGCGCAGCGCCGTGGCGCGCAGTCCTGCGTTCTCGAAAGCCTTCACCCAGTTCCTCAGGGTACGAGGGCTGATCGAGAGCGCCGCCCTTTTCTTTCCCGGGCGGACAGGGATGAAATCGCCATCGTCGTTTCGCTTGCCCTCTGCCTTGTGGAGATGGTCGACGTAGGCCTTGTCGATTTCTTGGATGGCCAGCTTCATCGAGGCGTCGGACCTCGTGGCCTTCTTCTCGGCCTCCATCTTGAGGAACGCCACCGCATAGAAGCGGCGCCCCAGAACCATTTCGCGCTCGTCGATTGGAATATCCGCGACGATATCCGCATCGCTTTCCGAGCGAGCAGCGATTGCGGCGAGATCGAACGCGTCGCGATCGAACCGGAACCTCGCGGTCTGAGACAGCAGGTGCAGTCGCTCATGGCTGAAGTCCTCGATCACGCCGGGATCGTCGACGCGGGCGAGCACGTACCCCTGGGGCAAGCGCTGGCGCATGCGGTACTCAATGCCGTCGATGCCGAGACGGTCGTTGGGGCCGATGCGGAACATGGGGACATGCACGTTCATCACGCGACCTCCCCATCGTTTGCGGCCGTGACCTGCGTCGCGTAGCCGATGCGCGACTGGCCAACGACCAAGATCACCCCGTTGGCGATCAATCGAGTGACAGAACGAAAGGCATCCCCTCCGCGGCCGCTCTCGCGGACGAGCGTGCCGATCGTGGTGACCGGGGTCGCCTTGGCCAGTTTCAACACCGCAGCGTCGAGGCCCTGATCAGGCGCTCTACGGGCGTGATGCAGGAGCGCCGAGTTATGGACCAAGTCGCGCGGCAGGTCGGCATCCGTGATCAGCAGGACGCCGTCTGCGAAACCGCGCGGGAGTTGGTTCGCGATCGAAGCGAGGACATCGGCGAGACGGTGGCGCTCGGCACGGGCCTTCGGCTTGACCGCCACGGCCAGCTTGCGGCCATCCTTCAGGGTGACGAGGAAATCGAAGGTATGGCGGTGCCTCTGGCCGGCGGCGTCAAACCATACGACCGACGGCGGCTGCTCGCTCAGGTCGGCGACCTTGGGATGCGTCAGGAGGAAATGCGCGGCTTTCTTTTCGAGGCCGCTCTCGCACATGATTTCCCGCGGCTCTGCACCGCCTACGACGGACGGTCGGCAAGCGCCGCGGCTTTTCCCGTGCACATTGCGGGACGTGACTGAGGGACCTGGAGGGCACCAGATCGGAGCGGGGGAAGCGGGGAGGTTCTGCACTTGTTGGGTTCCAGTCGGTAGACGTGCGACCGCAATCCCGATCCGTGCAGTAAAAGACTACTTGCGTAACATTACGCAAAATGCTTCCACTTACGAGCGCCGGGCTTGGTCTTGCACTGAGTTGGGTTGCGATCCGCTTCCAAGGTTTCCTAGGCCTCGGATGGAAGCGGAAGATGGATGGGCATTCCGGTCGTTGATCGGAGTGCCCTTTATTTTCCACTTAATGGCCATGAAGCATCGGCTACGCGATGTATTCATGCGTATTCTCTATCCGTCGGAAATGGCCTTGAAGCGCCTTTGCRCTACAGTGAAATTGTATTCGTTGTTACGATCTCCGCTGCTGATTTCCATCTCTGCGCGTCGCGGCAAATCTTCGCCGTTTCCGCCCGAACAGCTATGATCGAATCTGCTTGGATCGTCGATTCAGCGACCTTGTTGGGCGTGCTGCGACCGGGCCAATCATCCGTGGATTGGAAGCTGTTGAAAACTTGCTGGCGCTTGACATGTGGGGTTGACGAACGACTGGCCCAGCCACGGAATGGGATGATCAGAACTGCTTCATCTTCCGCAAGGGCCTCGAGGATCAGAAGAATTTCGATCTGAACGGCCGCTTAGCCGTTCAATGCATGCACGAGGGGCGCGGGTTAGAAAAAAGAGCCAGGGGCGAAAATTTTTCTTCCCCGCTATCCACCATTTCGGTGTTGCAGGCAGTCTTTTGGTCGATTCTCGTCGCAGCGCGCTCGTTCAACGCCTTTCGCGTGATTGGTCGTGGCATCGTTAGGTATCCCGCCCGCACACATCAGCGGCCGCGCAGCACGTCGTGCAACGATGTTTCGAATCGGAACGTCAGAGATCCGACGAGCCTAGAAACGTGCGTTCGAGGTAGGCGCGAATTTCGGCTAACGACGCGACATCGCCTCTGGTCATTATGTCCACTGGCTGAAGACCGCCGAGAGCCGAATTCGGTCGCTTTACCCACGCGTAGCCGCGAGCCGGTTCCGTGAACAGCAGGCGAAGGTTCTTGTGAATTCCGATCAGCAGTGAGAGCCGGACCTCCAATTCGTGATCGAAGGGGCCGTATTTAGTAGCACTCTTCCAGCGCGCGAACGTTTCTGGATCGAGATTTCCGAGGATCTGACGCKATTTTTCGTCTGAGAGCTTCCACTTCTGGAAAAGTCTGACAACGGCAGCGGCTGCCGCTTCCAATTCCGTGATCGTGAAATCTGTCTCGGCGGAAGCTGCTGAGGTCGCGCTAGCCCCGCGAGATGCCGCTGAACGCTTCCTAACTGACCTGTCCCGCCGACCGCTGCCCTTCAGCCTCTGTCGCGCCCGCTTCATCAACCGGGGGCCCGCGTTCGGGACGAGAAGGACGTGAAATCAGCGTGCCGCGGCACGCGCCTGATTTGCGTGGTTAGATCGTCGACGACTGTCGCGATCGGATAGGGACCGTGCGTTTGGACTGGCTCCGTCTCGACAAAACCGATCGGAGGACTATTGCCGGCCAACTCATCAGAGAGCGGCCTGAGAAGAACGATTACGATACTGAGCGAGAGGGGGCGGCGCAGCTTTTGCGCTGCGCGGACCAAGTGAAACGTCTCGCAGTCGGGAACGCCAATACAGCTCATGGGCCGCCGGCTTCCAGTTCTGGCGACGGCGCGTCAGTGGGCGGCGATGCGCACTTCCCAAGGCGATACCAGCGCGAAAGTGTGCGAGCGATGGTGCGATCCTGACTAATCCAGATTAGCGGGCTCGTTGTAATGAACCGATCTCCAAGGATCGGATGCCCGATCGATCGGCCCCAGAACACCGTTTGACCGGTTAGAGGTTCTCCAGCGATCATCCAATCCTCGAGGATCACGGCGTCACGGAGATCCGACTGCGAAGGCCTCCACCCCTCTTCGAGCCGCCGCAGATCGTCAGCGGCCGCCCTAATCTTCTGCACCAGTTCCTGCATGGACCGCTCTCCCATATGGCGTGAGCAAGCAGCCGGTCTCGTTCGCCGGCTGCGAAGGCATTGCAGTAATGTCGGGAGTTCTGTCAGCGCTGGAGCGTGGCGGTCGCCCCGGCGGGACTCCTCAGTCGCTCGAAGTCGGCGCGCCGTTGGATAACGGATGCGAGAGCGCAGATTGCGTCCACGGGATCTACGCTCAGGGCGGCAGCAAGATCGTGCGTCGCCATGAGGAGCCGGGTTTCGACCTCGGGCAAAGTTTCGGCCGTCCGATCCTTCTGGAGCACGTCGTCGAGATAGATCATGCGCACCTCCCAAACTCGTCTTGAGCCTCGCTGAGTTCGACCGTCCCGACCTCGACAATCGATTTGATGTCGTCGCCGGATAGGTAGCCCTGGGCATTCAGCGCATTGGCAAGCGCGATCAATCTGCCCCGCTTTCGATCCAGGAGGAGCCGAGCTTTGTCCTCGGCCTCGTTCAAGTGCTCGTTGACCGCCTTATGCAGCTCAGGGTGCTGGGCAAGATTCCTGATCTCGGCGAGGTAAGCGCTGCCCGAGATGCCCAACCCGCACTGGGTCTCGACGAGCATCGCGAAACCGGTGGCTCGCGCCAGATCGGAGGAGATGCTCATTCCGGCACCTGCACTCGCATCCCCGAGAATGAGGCGCTCGGCAGCTCGGCCGGCCATGAGCACGATCATCTCACTTTGAAAGCGATCAAACGTGGCCGAACCTGTCAGATTGCTTTCGAACTCAAAGAACCCACCCCGGGAATGGAGGGAAATCCCGCAGACCGCCCCTGCCTCCAGCTCGTGGGCGGCCAAAGCATGGCCACTCTCATGCACCGAGATGCGCCAACGTGCCTCCGACGAGAGGGGCGGCGCGGTTGCGGCGATGGCCGACAACAGCTCTTCGAGCGTGAGATCACGCCTGGCTCGCCGAGCGGTGCCTTTGGCGCGACGAACGAGCGCCTCGACATCGGCGCCGGTGGCGCCACGCGAAGCCAACGCTAGCGGTGTGAGATCGGTGGATGGTGGAAGTGCAGCGCCGATGTAGTATCGGAAGATTTCTACCAGCGCCGTGGTATCCGGTCGATTGATCTGTATCTCTCGATCAAGCCGTCCAGCCCGCTTTATCGCGGCATCAATCCTATCGGGATGGTTCGTAGCGGCGATAACGACGACGCCAGGGCGTTCCTCGATGCCCGCGAGCTGTTCGAGCAGCAGGTTGACGATTTGCGTCCAGTACTCGACGTAATCGCCCTGGAGCTTCGATCGGTCAGAAATGCCGTCCAGCTCGTCGATGAACAAGATGCTCGGCGCCTGCCTGCGCGCTTGCGAGAACGCATCGCGGATAGCCTGCAATGTGCCCGAAAGAAAAGGCGCAGCATTCCACTGAGCCACCGATGTCGAGACGAGCGGAACCCGCGCGGATTTGGCCAAAGCGCGCGCAAATTGGGTTTTGCCCACCCCGGGAGGTCCCGACAGGAGAAGGCCCTTGTGATCAAGGTCAGCCCAGCTGAGTTTCCCTGCGCGATACTCGCTCAGATCGTCGGCCAGCTGCAGGCCCCACTCTTGGGCCGCTCCGTATCCCGCTAGCTCACTGAGAGAAGGTCCCTGGATCAGGTACTCACCTTTCTTCCTAACGACATCTTCGATCGCAGCGAGGCATGCGTCGCCGGCTCGTCCGAAGCGGAATGCCAAAGGGAGATCATCGACATCGAGCAGCCGGATGAGGTCCGGGTCCATGGCGCGTGACGTTGCACGTCCCGTCACCACCTCGATGACCAAGGCGAGGGCGGTTTGATCCAGCGTGGGAAGCACAAGACGAAACTCTGCCGTCCGCATAAGCGCCTGTGGCAGCTGCCGAGTCGGGTCGGGTGCGATACCCATCACCGGAATCCGGCGCTGGAGCGCCGCTGCGACCTCCTTATTGCCCTTCTCGGGGCGATCCTCTCTCGCCGAACCATCACGGGCCACGAGGACAGCGCGGGTCTGCGAGCCGATAATTGAGCCGGCCTCCATCACACGCGAGTGCGACGGCAGCACGCAGCTCTGCACGACTTCCTTGGCCATTTCGACGAGGTTCGGGCTATGAGTAGTCAGCACGACGATGGGAGCGTCCCGGCGGATGCGACGCGCCAGGCCAGAGACGCCCTCAATTGCCCGGGCGATCAGAACCGCGACAGCCGCCAGATCGGGCCTGAGGATCGAGACACCACCACCGTCGAAGCTATCCTCGAGGTCGTCGATCAGGCGCTCTAAAGCCTCATCAGTGTAGTCGGCGCGGAGCATAGGCTGGATTTTTGCTCCCGCCTCGCGGGCAAGGATTTCGATGTAAGCCCGCGCTAGCAGGTCCTTTCGGGCTGGAATGGAGTGGCGGTCAGCTACAGACGATTTTCCACGCGGCATGAATCCTCCCGTGCGATGTTGGCCAGAGAAGTCGATTGGAACGTGAGTGCCGACGGGGCAGCCGCTGAGCAGCCGTACGCCCGCTCAGTCGATCAGGGTTGGTTCGCCAGCCTCAACAGTCGCTCAGGCTCGCAAGAGAGCTCATCGAACTCTTCGTCTAGCAGCGCCGAGCTATCGTCGCCGCCGAAGAGGCCGGCGGCGCAATATAAGCTCTTCGCCCAGGGGCGGGCCCTAGAATGCGCCCCTCCGAGCGCGAAGCCGTCCGCCGCGGCAAAACTGCGAGATCCTCGGTAGGCCGAACCCAAGCGCTTCTGGTCAACCATGAATGGCTCCGCGATGTGGTCGAAGACAACAGTCCTGGCACCTGGGAGGTGGAAGGGGCTGCTTGGTCGATTGGATGAGCGATGGCGGTAACCGGCCAGCAGTCGCGAGGCCGCATATGGACATCGGCAATCGCTGCCGCTGGTCGCCATCAGCGCGGATGATGCCATCAATTCGCGCTGAACAGAAAGTAATATACCCTAGGTATAAAAAATTCGATACAATTTGAGTGAAATATGGTTAACGCGATGCCGCCTCGTGGCGGTCGAACAATCAGCGACGTCCGTCACTCCGGGACGTGTAGACCACGACGCCAACGAGGTCCTCGCCGTGCACAAACTGCGCACCGGCCTGTTCGAGGGCTCGCCTGATTCTCAAATTTAATGCAGTTTTTGGCGCGGCGTAGCCATTTTCGAAGTCGTTGATCGTCTTTTTAGACACCTGCGCCTGCTCTCGCAGCCAAGACTGCGTCACATTCAGCAAATCCCGGGCGGCTTGAGAGAGAAAACCTGGGAGCACGCGATCCGGTGGCATCGGCATGAAACCTGTGGCGCTTACAGGAGAAGGAGGGCCGTCTCCAAAGTGGAAGATCTTCATACCGCTGGTAGAATTCCATTTTCTGATTGCGTCAGATTTCCTGGCGTTGGGGCTGACGTGCTCGTCAGCGCGGGCGCCGGGCTTCTCGCTCCGCACTTCCTTCAGATCCGCACGGTGCGAAGTCGGATGCTGCGACTCATTAGTGACGGCTGGCTTGACCGGCATAGGGGCGCCTACACGACCATTGGTGGCCGGTTAAATGGACTGACGCCTCGGATTGTAGGATTGCACAATCAGTTCTTGCAAACGGCAAAAATGCCGACATTCAAGGTGCCTTTGCCCAGCGGTTATCACGCTGAGCCCCAACGCTTGGCAATAGCGCTCATGCTCGGGGGTACTTGGATTGATATCTTTCTTGAGGAGCTAGCCATTCCGAGAGAAATCGAAGGGGATCTTGCTCCCCAAGCATTGATCTGGCCAACGCTAGGCGGGCTTCAATATCGGGCCGCCGCTCGTCATCGATCTTTGCTAGGCGCGTTTCGGCTTCCTGAAAGAAACGTTCGACTGCGGTAGCGGCCGCCCACTTCTCCATGATCTCAGCGAGTTGCCCTTTGCTGTCCGCCAGCGCTCTCTCGACCGCCTTGCGATCCTCTTCGCGGAGGTATCGTTCATGCGCCTCTGCCCACTCCCTGCGCCGTCGGGCGGCCGCCTTCTCCTCAGCCACGATCAACGCGCTGAGCTCCGCTTCGGAGCCTTGAAGCCGTGCGACTATCGAGGGTACGAGCGACTTGAGGTCTGCGGCTTGCGTGTCCTGCCAGTTCGCTGACCAGTCGATGTTCGCGAGAGGGCAGTAAGCGACGAACCGAAAGCGGCCGCAGGGTAGGTCTTGCTCCGTGGTCCAGGAGTGCGTGAGTTGCCAGGGCCGGGCGGAGCGGACCAACTTGCTGTCTTCGCGCACATAGGAGCCGTCGAGGTACCGCATTGTCACGCGCTCGGTCATCTCGGTTAGCACGAGACCGACGGGGATCGAGCCGATGTAGGTGACCGTGGGACGGCGCGGCGACCAGATGCTGCCCGTCTGATAGCGCCCATACTTGCGGTCTTTGCGCGGAACCTCCTGCTCGTCGACGTGTATGCGCCGCATCTCCTGGTCTGCGGGCGCAAACATGACGCGATGCCCTCTCTGGTCGAGGGCGTTGTAAATCTCGTTGGCGATGTCGAGTGCGACAGGCAAGTGGTCGGCCGAAGCTACGATATCGGGCAGGAGATACTTGTAGGGCCGCAGGAACTCGTTCTTCTCGTCGGTGCGCGACTTCCGGAAGGACTCGTCGACGCCGATCAGCATGGGATGGCGCGTCGGCCTTCGAGCGCGATCGGCCGCTTTCCGGTCCAAACGGCGGTACACGCGCTTCGGTGGAGGTGCTGAGAGCGGTGTGCCTCTATCCCAACGGACTTGGTCTCCGGGCAATGCTGCGGGCAGGTCGGGACGGGGGGCTTCCTTACCCACCGCCTTCTTCTGCCAGTATCCAGCGGGTGGTCTTGGCACGTTGAGCGCCTCGCAGATGCGTGCGAGTTGGTAGCTTTTCATGCCGAGCTCGTCGGCCAAATGGTTGAGCGGGGTGGTCCAGACGCGCTCGTACAGTTCTTCGCGTGTCATGCCAGAGGGGGCAGATGGCGTGGTTTCCGTGTCCATTTTCTTTCTAGTCGCCGCATTCAACTGAGCCTCGCAATTTCGGCGAAGCGGAGGCTCAAGTGAAGTCCGGATCTCCAAGAGGGGGCTAAGTGTTCGAGATATAGATGCTCAATGTCATGGACGACGCCGGCCGAGAGGACGAACAGCTTCTCCTGACGTCCGCTCAAAGCCTGAGCGGACAGTCTCGGATTGACCGGACATCCATTTTCTGAATCGTTCTCTGTACCGTCGTGGAGTTAGTGGAGACGAGGAGAGAGGGGACAAGCGTCTCGATGGACACGCGGCATTATCGTGAGGTCTAGAAGCGGCCGACATTCTCACTTTGCCTCACCCGACCAGTCAGCGGATCCTTTGAACGAGCGGAAATTGCCTACCAGTTCGCAGAACCGCTTCGAACCGTTGCGGAAGCGAGCTGCCCCCTACGAAAATACAGTTCCTAATCCAGAACTTTCGTAGGCTCTCAGTCTTTCGTTTGCGTGTCCCCATGGCATCATGCGCGCAATTGGAAGATCAGGATTCGCGCGTGCCACGTCTAACTAAGAAGCCAGCCAAGCCAGAGCCCGCCGCTTCGACGAGCGTCGTGGCTGTCGATCTGTTCTGCGGCGCAGGCGGACTTACCCACGGAATGGAGCGCGCGGGCATCGACGTACGACTCGGCGTCGATCTCGATCCCACTTGCGAGTATCCCTACACGGCCAACAATGGGGCAGCATTCCTGTCCAAGTCGGTATCGGCGGTGACCGGGGACGAGATCCGCGTGGCCTTCGGCGACGCGCGTTTCCGGCTGCTAGCCGGTTGCGCGCCCTGCCAGCCCTTCTCGACCTACAGCCAGGCCCGCAAGCCGTCCGAGGACAGCCGCTGGAACTTGCTGGCCGAGTTTGGTCGCCTGGTCGTCGAGGCTGACGCCAACATCGTAACGATGGAAAACGTCCCTCAGGTCGAGCGCGAGACCATCTTCCAGGATTTCGTCCGGTCGCTTGAGGAAAGCGGCTTCACGGTCTCCTATCAAGTGGTGGAATGCGTCCGCTATGGCGTTCCGCAGGCTCGCCGCCGCATGGTGCTGCTGGCGTCCAAGCTCGGCCCTATCGAGCTGCTCGAAGCCGAGGAGAAGGCGAGCGCGACCGTTCGGGACGTCATCGGTCACCTGCCGCGCATCGAGGCCGGCGAGAGYTGGCCCGACGATCCCCTTCACTGCGCCGCCGATCTGGCACCGATCAACCTCAAGCGCATTCGCGCATCGAAGCCCGGTGGAACCTGGCGCGACTGGCCGACCGACCTGGTGGCGAAGTGCCACGACAAGGATACCGGCAAGACCTATCCCGGCGTCTATGGGCGTATGCCCTGGGACGAGCCTGCTCCGACGATCACGACCCAGTATTACGGCTTCGGCAGCGGACGCTTTGGCCACCCGGTCCAAGATCGGGCGATCTCCCTGCGCGAAGGAGCGATCCTTCAGTCCTTCCCGCCGGAATACCGGTTTGTGAAACCCGGCGAGCCGATCGCGCGGAAAACGATCGGGAGGCTGATCGGGAACGCGGTTCCGGTCAAGCTCGGCGAGGCGATCGGAAGAAGCGTCCTGCGACACGTGCAGGGTCATCCAGCCTGACATGACCCTGCCGAACATGACGCCGTTTTGGAGGTGGGAGGAGGCGCTGACGCGCCACTATCTCCGTTCCGACGGCGGGTTCGGTTCCGCGCCGCTCTCCTTCCTCGATGTGTCGGGCGTCGAGCTTGCGCGCGCGATAGGCAAAGGGCCGAGCGAGGCAGCCGGTGCGCTCGCCGCGTTCCTGACGATCTTCCGGCGGCAGGCCTTGGTCGATGCCTTGACTTACGGCTACTCGCCCTCACCCCCGGAAGGCCTGCGCGTTCCCGGCTTCTTCAACTTCCTGATCTTGTCCTGCCATGTCGCGTCAGCGGCGCCGGACGTCGCTTCCTCAGGGGATTACCGCCACCGCCTGCAGGAAATCCTCAAGATGGACCATGGCATCCAGACCCTCACGGGGCTCCGGAAGTTGTGGGAACGGCTTCCACAATGGATCGACGCCAAACGCAGCACTGGCCAAGGATACCGAAACGTTATCCTGCCGAGCTTCGGGACGATGAGACAGATCGGGTATTCCGTCCGTATCGCGTTTCCGTCCCGTCACGACCTGGGCAAGATGGAACGGCTGTTCGGTCATTTCGCCGAGCAGACCACTCCAAGGGCGAGCGCGCTTATATCCATCGTTGTGCCCGAGCTACATCGTCATAACTGGTCAGCCGGCTTTCTTCATGCGTTCAGGGATTTTCACGCCAGGCGTCAGCTCGGGGAGCGCCTGCTCGCGGATCATCCCTTTTGGGTCGGCATCATGGGCTTGCGGAAGGCGCCACCTGGTCCGGACCTCGATGCGACGTTCGAGATAGACCTGACGACAGACTCCGACGGCCAGCACGCCTACTCGGTTCGGACGGATATCGGACGCGTGATCCAGAGGCTGGCCGGACAGGTCGAGCTCTCCTCCGACCAGGACGCCGTCAGCATCGCTGCGGCGCGCAGCGAAATCCTGGATCTTCTCGCGAGCCCGCCTCCTTCCGTCCCGCCTTCGCTGATGCGCAGTTTCGCTGAAGGTGTCTTGCCGTTCTCGGAGATCGAGTGGGGTCTCTGGCGAGCCGCGCGCGTTCCCACCGGATCGAACGTCCGTCTGCTTGTGCGGGACGATCACCTCCGCAAGCACGATCTGCCCCGCGCCGGGAACGATGGCTGGCGTCTACTGGACGGGATTACGCATGCGGAAGCGATCCGCGTCATCCATCGGCTGACGGGCCGACTGCCGGACCCCGCGTCAGAACTGGCCAAGGTTCGAGTGGCCGGCGGCATCAGGATGGACAAGGCCTATTTGGGCCGCCCCGGCTTCCTCCCCATCATCGAGGCGGCCGAGGGTTGCGCCGCCACGCCTACCGCATTCGACGGATCGCAAGGCTCCCTCACGGCGTCGATCGACGGCCGCCTCGTTCGCTTGTCCGCCGATGGCCCAATCGAGGGAGCCTGGAGGATCGCCGTAGCGGAAGGCGGCGTGATTCAGGCCGAGCCGAACCTGGTGTTCGAGCCCAACGCGAGGGAGTTTCCGGTCATCGAGCCAGACGAACTGGCGAACGGTTGGCGTCCGGACGAGCCAAGCCTGGCGGCGTGCGCGCCGTTGGCCGTCGAGCTCGCCGACCCGCACTCGGTCGGGAGCGTGACCGATGCCGCCTTCTCGGACCTGCTTGAGGTGGTGTTCGCCAAAGGGAGGCAGGGGTGGTCCGAACAGGATATCGTGGGGCTGATCGCTCCCCGGCTGCCGACGCCCTACGCGGTCTGGGACGTGCTTCAATTGCTGGCCGACAGCGGTTGGACGGAACCACGGGTCTCGCGCCATTGGCGAGCCCGACGCTGGTTCCTGCGACCACCGCGGCTGCTGTCGTATCCGAAGGGCGGCGCGATACTGCTCGATGGGGCCGTTCCCGAACTCACGCGCCGTCGCTTCGAGCGCACGGCCACGGCAATGGGCGGGACAGTGGAGTGGCGCAGGTCGGCAGGCGGCTGGGCCATTCCTTCCGGCATCGCCATGGGTATGCAGCCCGAACCCTTCGCGGAAGCGATGCAGATGGACCTGCGACGAGCCGAGGCCGAGGTCCCCTTACAGGGATCGGCGATCCAGTTTCGACCGACCCTCTATAGCGAGAACCATCGAATCGTCGCGGCTTCCTGGAACTGGTCGTCCGGGCGCTTCTCGAAAGGCGATCGAGCCGATGCCGGGGCGGTCAGACTCGAAAGGCTAACGACCCTCAAGCCAAACGCCGCCGACGTCTATCGCGTAACGAGTGGCAACGACGTCAAACACCTGCTCGATGGGCGATCGGCCGCGATACTGATGGCCCATCGCCTGGCGGGAAAGCCGGCATTTTGCTTCATCGCCGACCAGGGCCTCGTCGAGCGTCTCTCGCTTGCAGGCGCGCTTCCCATCCAGATCACTCGTTACCTCATGCTTCGGAACGGGTGCGGACCCGCGTTGGATTTCGAGAACGTCGGCGCCCGCCGCTACGTGACCCGCTGCAGGCGGGAGGATGCCACCATACTGTCCGGTTGGCTGGGTGCGACCTTGGATCTGCCCACACCGACCAGCGACAGCCGACAGGACCTTTTGCGATCGTTGGTCCTTGGCCGAGCGAGAGGGACCGCTAGGTCCAGGACCATGACCATGAAACGGGGAGAGGTCGAGCGATGCTGAGGCACGAGACCGACCTGGACGGCAATCAGATCTTCATCGGGCAAAAGACCTTCGGAAATTCGGCTGGCGCCTGGCTGCAACCTGTTGCTGTCGCGCGGCCGGAAGGCTGGCTTGAGGTTGATCCGGTGGACTTTCCGCATGAGGGACGCGTATTCAGCCTCGATCCCAGGATCACCCGGAAATCGAACGGCTACGTCGCCCTGTTCACGGTCACGCCGAACGCCAAGGCCGGAGCCCGCGACGACTACAGCACGGATCGCGTCGACGAGGCGATCGAGATCGCCCATCTGCTTGAGACCGCGTCCGCTGACGAGCGCCGGGACCTGATCATGAGATCGGGCGTCGACAGGGGCTCTCAGGAGGATTCCTCCCTGATCGTGCCGCTTGACGCGAACCGCGTCGCGTTTCCGCGAATGCAGCGATCGGGCCCGACGACCTGGGTGCTCTCCCATCTGGAGCATGCGGACCGGGTTCCCGCCTATGCCAGGCCAGCCGGCGATTTCGACTGGGTGGCGATAGAGGGCCGTCGGTTCCTATTGCCCGGCCAGGTGCCGCGCGATGTCGTGGGCTACGTGAACTGGGAGACCGACCTCGCGTTCCTGCAAGCCCTCGTCAAGCGCATAAACAAGATTGCGCGCCTTCGCCCAGGCACCGAAGATTTCGTCATCAACTCCGGCTTGTCGAGCAGGCTACACACCCTGTTACGTGACGGGGAGATCATCGGCGAGGCTGCGGGCGCCAACGATGCCGCGCGCGATCGATTGGGGGAGTTCCTCACCAAGCTCGATCGCGAGACGGGCGCGGCCACGGCGATCGCAGAGGCGTTGTTCGCGGACCAGACGATCAAGAATGGGCTGACGAAGCTCTCGGAGGAAGAGGCGGGAGCGATCCGGCTTCGCGAGATCGAGCGCATTCGCCCGGAGATCGTCACCGAAGTCGAGGCGGGCATCGCGGATCGCCTTCTGGAGCTGGAAGCCCTCTCGGCCGAGATCGCCGATGCGACGACCGCGCTCGCCGCGAAGTCCGAGGAACTCCAGCGCGTGGAGGGCCTCGTGGAGGCCAGTGTCGCAGGTTTGAGCGCCGGGCTCGGCGACATCATGAGGGATATCCGCGAGACCGGCCGGACATTGTCGCAGATCATGGAGGTGACGGGCGCCGTCCCACCACCGGCCGTGCCCGGCCCGGCTCCCATGGGGATCGAAGACGCCCCTTGGTCCAATCCTCGACGGGGCGAGGTAAGCGCAATCGCCATCGAGGACCTGCCCGAGATCGCTCGAAAGGCGGCCGCATCGAGCGGCCTCGATGAGAAATTCATCCGCCGTTTGGACATCTTCGCGCGCGCCGGCGAGATTCCCGTCGTCGTCGGCAACTCCGCCGAGCTGCTGCTCGACTGCTATGCGAGCGTCGTGGCCGCTGGGGCTCTGATCAGGATGCCGCTGGACCCTTCGATCCTCGGGCCCGAGGATCTGTGGCGACGCGCGGGCTCGGGCGGCGCCACGCCGTTGGCGCTGGCCTGGCAAGCCGCGATCGCGGACGGCTCCAAGATTCAGATCGTCTGCCTGGACGACGTCGATCGCGCTTCGCTTTCGGAATGGTTCGCGCGCTTCAAGAGGCTGTATCGGTCCAACCGGCCCGACAACCTCCTCTTGGTCGCGACGCTGTCCCCCGGGAGCGCGGAAATGCCGCTTGATCCTACAGAGCGGGGTCTTCATCCGATGATCGTCGCCAACGTGAAGTCCGACGCCTTGGCGGCAGTCGTATCGGGTGGAGGGATCGAGGCCGCCGACCTTCGATACCTATCAGGACCGACGCGGTCGGCCCTGACGCCGACTGACCGCCGGTCGTTGCTTGCGAAGATCGCGGGAAGCGGGATCGAAGGCGGCGATGCGGCCAATAGACTGCTCGCGATCCATTCGTCGGCCTTGGTTTGGCTTGAACCCGGCAAGGCCTGCGACTTCGCCGTTAGCGCGCTGCTGCCATCGAAGTCCGATCCCGCCGTCGGTCGCAGCGAGGCGGTCGCCGAAATCCACGCCGAGAGGAAGACGTCATGATAGATCCGATCGGCGGTTTCGAACGCCTGCGCAACTTCTTTCTGACCTATCTCGATACTGCCTATCGCATCCGCCACGAGGACCTTGCCGAAACCCGTCGCGTCCTGCTCCGGGATCCCGGCACGCTCGCGGCCGAGCCTTACCTCGAACCCGTCCCCCGATACCTGACGTGCGATTACCGCGTGGAGAAACTGCTGGAGGAGTGGGCGGACAATCCGATCAGCCACCTTCCGCCGGCCTCCCGTGCCGCCTTCGTGGAGATCGTGCTGTCGGGCCTGTTCCCCGGTGAGGACGTAGCGGATGGTCCGATCGCCCGGCGAAGCCCCGAGACCTTCAAGCCTTACGTTCACCAGATGAAGATGCTCGCCCGAGGCACGCGGGCAGGGCAGCCGGGCATCGTCACGTCGGGCACCGGATCGGGCAAAACAGAGTCGTTCATGCTGCCGGTTCTGGCCGCCTTGGCGAACGAGGCCAAGAAGTGGACGGCCCCCGACGCGTCTTATCTCAACGGACGCTGGTGGCATCAGAGCCCCGGGAAATTCGTTCCCAAGAGGAGCGGAGAGCCCAAGTCCCGTCGCGCCGCCATGCGGGCGTTGATCCTCTATCCGATGAACGCGCTGGTC
Source organism: Allobosea sp. 01N443 (assembly GCF_056399325.1). Lineage (NCBI taxonomy): Bacteria > Pseudomonadati > Pseudomonadota > Alphaproteobacteria > Hyphomicrobiales > Alloboseaceae > Allobosea > Allobosea sp. 01N443. The sequence goes on along the minus strand of NZ_JBFTRC010000046.1, from coordinate 25,798 downwards.
GAAGACCAGATGACGCGCCTTCGCCGCACGCTCGATTCCCCGCAGGCGCGCCTTGCCATGGACCGTCACCTTGACGGAAACCGTATCTTCTTCGGACGCTATACCGGCGCGACACCCGTGACAGGGTTCCTCGACCATCCTCGCCGCGCGGACGAGACCCAGCAGAAGAAGCGGCGCGAGCGTAAGATCGCCGAACTCGCCGAGAGCCTGAAGGAGTTCGAGGACGGGCATCGCTATGCCTGCATGCATGACGAGGAAACCGGAGGGGAGCCCGAGCTCACCCGCTATCTCTTCCCGGCGACCGACGGGGCCGAAATGCTTACCCGCTGGGACATGCAGTCCCACCCGCCCGACATACTGGTCACCAACTCCTCGATGTTGGGAACGATGCTAGCGCGCGAGGTCGAGGCGCCGATCTTCAAGCAGACGCGCGATTGGCTGGAAACGGACCCCGACGCCTACTTCTACCTGGTGTTGGACGAGCTCCATTTGATCCGGGGCTCGGCCGGCACGGAGACCGCCGGTTTAATCCGGGCCCTAATCCATCGCCTCGGCCTGCACGAGCCGGACCGCCGTCACAAGCTTCGGATACTCGCATCGAGCGCGTCGCTTCCCGTCGTCGGCGAGCAGGGAGATCGCAGCCTCAAGTATCTCGACAGCTTCTTCGGGCCGTTCGGGACGAGCCGCACGGCCGCCGATGCCGGCTTCGAGGACCGTGGCCGCTGGTCCGAGTGCATCGTTCCCGGTGAACAGGTGTTTCCCGCCAAGCCCGCCGCCGACAACCTCGACCCGGTGCCTTTCCAGGAACTCGTCGACGTTCTTGCCGCCGAGGGCGAACTCGTCCGCTCGGTGGACGACACCCCAGAGGTCCGCCATGCGTTAGCGTCGTGTCACCGTGCCTTGATGAACGGCGGCGGCAATAACCCGTTCGAGGGGCTGTTGAAGGAAGCCATCGAGGCCGCAGCCGGCGCTCTCGTCTGGGCGTGCAGGTCCTCGGGCGAAGGCGACAAGCTGACCGTTCGAGCCCATTCGGTCGCGGCGATCGCGGAACGGCTTTTCGGCGGCGCGGGCGAAGGCGAGCGCAAGGCGGTGCGGGGGCTGGCCGTTCTCCGCGGCATCGGCGACATCGCGAAGAAAAAGTTCGGGGTCCAGATCTCCGACACGACCCCCAGCTTCCGCATCCACCAATTCGTCCGCAGCATCGAGGGACTGTTCGCGACACCCATCCGCGAGGGCGAGACCGACAGCATCACGTATGGCGGCGTCACCGTCGATCGCGGGCTGACCTACACGACGACCGGCGATCGCCACCAACGCAAGTTCGAGCTCATCTACTGCGAGGCCTGCGGCGAAGTCTTCGTTGGCGGCATGCGGGGCGTCCAGGCCAACGGATCGTCCGACATCGAGCTACTTCCCTCCGCGCCGGACCTGGGCGCGCTGCCGGAAGCGGGTGGCGTGGGGCACTACGAGGAGCTCAGTTACAACGACTTCGCGATGTTCTGGCCCTCCACGCGGAAGCCTGCTGGCGCGGGGGACTCCGAGGAGTGGATCGAGAGCACGCTCGACACGAACACGGGCGTACTGAGGAAAGGTCTGCCGGGCTCGGCCGATCCGACCTTGATACCGGGCAGACTCTTTTACTGCGCTACTCCGCACCGGTCCCACAAGCGCAATCCCGACAGCGTCGGTACGGCGGGACCCGACTGCTGCCCGGCATGCAGCGTCAGCTACGCCCCCCGGCAGAGGCCCCGCTTCTCGCCGATCAGAAGCTTCCGGACCGGCTTCAACAAGACCTCGCAGCTGCTAGCGACCGAGATGTTCGAGGTGCTGCACGCGAGCGGCTCGCTGGCCAAGGCGGTGGCCTTCTCCGACAGTCGGCAGGACGCGGCAAACGCGGCCATGGAGATCGAGCGCGCCCACTACCAGGATCTGCGCCGGCTGATGATCATGGAGATCGCGAACAGGGTTGCGAACTCGACGGACAACGCCGAGGAAATCGATCGCCTCGAAGCCGAGATGGCCGACCTCACCGCCAAGAAGCAATGGGCGTTGGTGCCTGCCCTGGCGGCAAAGATCGAGGCCATGACCAACGCGTCGGGCAAGGACCGCATTCCGCTTTCGACGATCGTAGAGCAGCCGATCGCGCTCGCGGGCAAATCCCCCAGCCCCATGCTTCAGGAAATGCTGAAGCTCGGCATCCACCCGACCGACGACGTCGGCGTCAAGCGGTTCAAGAGGTTCGATTGGCCCGATCTCTTCGAGCGCGAAGGCGATCGGCTCGTGTGGAAGACTACCGGGGTCGAAAGCCAGGAGATGCAGGAGGTCCGCAACGACGTCATCGCCAAGCAGGATCCCCACGTCGACGAAGTCCTGTTCTCGCGAACCTACTTCGCGCTGGAGGAAACCGGGCTCGGCTATCCGACCCTATTCACCGATCACGTGCCGTCCGACGCGGACCGGCTGGATGCGTGGTTGCGCACCTTCGGCGACGCCTATCGCGTCTCGTCGAACAAATACCTCGCAGACGACGCGACGCCCTGGATCGACAGCGTCCCGAAAGGCAACCGCGTCTACGCCCTGGCTAAGGCCGTCCGGGAGGCCGACCCGGATCTGGAGGTCCAATCCRTCCTTGCATCGCTGAGGGCGCTCAAGCATCCCGACGGCAAGATCGATGCCCAGTTGTTGGGCGTCCGGATGATGAAGGCCGAAGATCCCTACTGGCGTTGCGAGCGCTGCTCGCGCGTTCACCTCCACCGCGGCGTCGGCTACTGCACGCGCTGCCGCAATCCGCTCGATGCGGCCAAGACCGGCGAGGCCCGGGACCTTTGGGCCAAGAACTTCCTCGCGGAGCGGATCACTCGCGGTCGCAAGGAGAACGTTTCCGGCTTCAGGCTGCGTTGCGAGGAGCTGACCGGACAGACCGGTAGCCCGGCGGATCGCCTGCGGCGCTTCAAGGGTATCTTCGTCGCGGATCAGTCCAAGGTCGACCGTGAACTGCAGAAGGCTTCCTCCGAGATCGACCTGCTGTCCGTCACGACGACGATGGAGGTCGGCATCGACATCGGCGCCTTGCAGGCGGTCTACCAGGCGAATATGCCGCCGCAACGGTTCAACTACCAGCAGCGTGTGGGTCGCGCCGGCCGAAGGGGGCAATCCTATTCCCTCGTCGTGACCCTGTGCCGCAGCAGGAGCCACGACCTGCATTACTTCCGGTCCCCTCAGGCGATCACGGGCGACCTTCCGCCGCCGCCGTTCCTCGCCGTCGACCACCTCGACATCCCGCTGCGCCTGGTCCGCAAGGTATGGCTGGCCGCGGCGTTTGAGTTGCTCAAGCCACAGTTCGGCGCCGAGTATCCAGGCGACGATCCCGGCGCCAACGACGTGCATGGCGAGTTCGTGCCGGCGGCGCTGTTTTACGAGGAGGACTCGGGCTGGCCCGACTTGTTGGCAGCGGCATTGGAGCGCTCGATCGCGACGCGCGACGAATTCGCCTCCGTCATCGGAAAAGGCATCGACGGACGGGCCGTCGAGCTTGTCGCCCGGTCTTCCGTGGCCGCCACGATGGGTCAAGTCATGGAGCACCGGGTATCGGGGCAGTATTTCGATGCTGGTCTGGCCCAGTTCCTGGCCGAGAAGGGCCTCTTCCCGATGTACGGGATGCCAACGCGGGTCCGGAACCTCTATCTGGGGCTGCGAGCGGACGGCAAGAAGAAGGTCGCCTGGGATGCGGTCGATCGCGATCTCGATGTCGCGATATTCGAGTTCTCGCCCGGTCAGACCCTGACCAGGGACAAGCAGAAGCACAAGGCCATCGGGTTCACCGGAGGATTGATGCGCCCCACCATCGTGGGCGGTTTCTCTCTACCGGTCACGCCGGCGAACGCCTGGTGGGACTCCTCGCACCATGTCTCGGCTTGCCCGATGTGCCGCGGCCGGACGCTTCATGACGAGCGGCCCCTGGAGACGTTCCAGTGCGTCGATTGCGGCGCGGACGTCACGCCGGACGACGCACGCCCGTATTACGTTCCGTCAGGCTTCAGAACGTCGTTTCGAGCCGAGGAGAACAACGACGACCGCGACGTCGTGCCGGTGCGGCGAGTCGTGGCGGCCGAGATCCGGGATGTCCAGGTCGAAGCGGTGCCCGGGACCAACTTTTCCCTCCACGCGGGCTCGGGTGCCTCCATCCTTCGGATGAACGACGGCCCCCAAGCCGAGGGGGACGCGGAGCCCGAGGGTTACGCCGTTCGCACGGCTCATCAGAAGGCGGTCAACGTGCCGCGCGGAGTGTGGGTCAAGAACCGCCCTAGGCTCGAAAACCAGTTCGTGACGGAGGAGGCATCCTCCAGCCGGTTCGACTGGGAGCTCGTCGACGGCACCGAGATGGAGGGCATCCGGCTCCTGTCCAGCAAGCCGACCGAGGCCCTGTATCTTGGCCTCAGGACCATCCCGGCCGGGCTCCGGCTGGGAGCCCTTGGCAGGACGCCCTACCAGGCTCCCATCCGCGCCGCCGCCGTCAGCGCCACCCAGCTGCTGCTCCAGAGGGCGTCGCTGGAGCTGGATATCGACCCCGACGAGTTCGAGGCCCTGGAGCCGCGCCTGCGCAACGGCCTGCCCATGCTCCAGATCGCCGACAACCTGGTCAATGGCGCCGGCTTCTGCCGACGACTGGCCGAACGTGAGGCCGATGGTGTTCCGACTATCGCGCGCCTTATCCGCTCGATGCTCGATGACCCGGACGATGCAATCGTGCGCACCTTCCGCGAGAGCGGGCATCGGAGGGACTGCGCGCAGGCCTGCTACCGATGCATGCAGCGATACGGCAACCGGCAATATCACGGCCTTCTGGACTGGCGGTTGGGGCTGGGGTTCCTTCGAGCTCTCGTCGAGCCGGGCTATCGATCCGGGCTTGATGGCGCCTGGGATCGCGATATCGAGCTTGCGGACTGGCCCAGGCTGGCTCGGTCCGTCCGAGACGAGCTTTGCCACCTCAACGCGATCAAGCGGACACCGGTCGATCTAGGCGATCGCGGCATTCCCGGCATCCGCGAGCGCACCGATGGCGGCGACCGCTTCTACATGATGGTCCACCCCTTCTGGCGCGTCGGCAACGGCACGCTCGGAACCGAGCCGTTCAAGAGCGCGTTCGCCCAAGTCGGAGGCGCCGACCTCTTCTTCGTCGATGTCTTCGACGCCAGCCGGCGCCCGGTATCCTCGTTGGAGACCGCGCGTAACAGGGATGTCGGCTGACGACAGGGGATCTGGGTATGGACCGGGTCGATGCGACGAAACGATCCGCGATCATGCGCAGCGTGCGCTCGAAGGACACCAAGCCCGAAATGGCGCTGCGGTCGGCGCTGTGTGCAGGGCGGTGACAAAACCATCCAATGAAGCGCCCTCGCTTGTGGTGGCGCGGGCGGCGTAAAAGCCAACCAGTTGGATAGGCTGATCCCTTTTGGGGTTGGCGGGGATGTTCGCGGTGGAGGTCTACGCGGCGGTTCGTGATTTTGTTTTCAATCAGGGGAAGAGCCGCCGTGAGGCGGCGCGTGTTTTTGGTCTGAGCCGCGAGACGATCGCGAAGATGTGCCGGTTCTCGCTGCCGCCGGGGTACACGCGCACGARGCCGGCGGAGAAGCCGAAGCTTGGTCCGCTGTTGYCTGTGATCGATGCGATCCTGGACGCGGACCGGAGTGCGCCGGTGAAGCAGCGTCATACGGCCAAGCGGATCTTCGAGCGCCTGCGCGACGAGCATGGCTTTGCCGGCGGCTACACGGTGGTGAAGGACTACGTGCGGATCGGCCGGGCCCGTGSGCGCGAGACCTTCGTGCCGTTGGCGCATCCACCGGGTCACGCCCAGGTGGATTTTGGCGAAGCGATCGGGGTGATCGGCGGGGTTCGCCAGAAGATCCATTTCTTCTGCATGGACCTGCCGCAGTCGGACGCCTGCTTCGTGAAGGCCTATCCGCGGGAGACGACGGAAGCGTTCCTGGACGGGCATGTCTCGGCCTTCGGCTTCTTCGACGGGGTGCCGCTGTCGATCCTGTACGACAACACGCGCATCGCGGTGGCGAAGATCTGCGGCGACGGCCGGCGCGAGCGCACGCGTGCCTTCACCGAGTTGGTGAGCCATTACCTGTTCCGGGATCGCTTCGGCCGCCCGGGCAAGGGCAACGACAAGGGTAAGGTCGAGGGCCTGGTGAAGTTCGCCCGCTCGAACTTCATGACACCGATCCCGGTGGCAGCCAGCTTCGAGGCGTTGAACGCCGGCCTGGCGGAACGCTGCCGTGCCCGGCAGGGCGAGCGGGCCGGACGSCATGCCGGGACGATCGGGAACCGGCTCATCGCCGATCTGGCGGCGTTGCGTCCCTTGCCGGCCGTGCCGCTGGAACCGTGCGAGAAGCGCAGCGCGCGGGTCTCGTCGACCTCACTCGTTCGCTACCGTTCCAACGACTACTCCGTGCCGACCCGCTACGGCTTCCAGGACGTCGTGGTGAAGGGCTTCGTCGACGCGGTCGTGATCCTGTGCGGCGGAGCCGAGATTGCCCGTCACCCGCGCTGCTATGGCGAAGGCGCCTTCGTCTCCAACCCGTTGCATTATCTCGCGCTGATCGAGACCAAGCCCAATGCGCTCGRCCAGGCGGCGGCGTTGCAGGGATGGGATCTGCCCGAGGTCTTCCAGCACCTGCGCCATCTGCTGGAAGCTCGCATGGGCAATCGCGGCAAGCGCGAGTTCATCCAGGTCCTGCGGCTGCTGGAGGCGATGTCGCTCGAGGTCGTGACCTTCGCGGTGACCGAGGCGATCCGGCTCGGCGCCATCGGCTTCGACGCGGTCAAGCTGATCGCGCTGGCTCAGATCGAGCGCAGGCCGGCCCGTCTCGATCTGTCTGCCTATCCTCACCTGCCCAGGACGATGGTCAGGACGACCTCGGCCGCCGACTATGCCGTGCTCCTGCCGGAGGAAGCGGCATGACCGGCAACACCAGCCACGCGATGCCGACGGGAACGACCAGCGGCACGCCGCAAGTCCTGCTGGCCCATCACCTCAAGCAGCTGAAGCTACCGACAGTGCTGCGCGAGTACGACAAGGTCGCCCGTGAATGCGCGCGTGATGGCGTCGATCATGCCCGCTATCTGCTGCGCCTGATCGAGCTCGAACTGATCGACCGCGAACGCCGCACGGTCGAGCGCCGGATCCGGGCGGCGCGGTTCCCGGCCGTGAAGAGCTTCGACACTTTCGACTTCACCGCCATCCCCGGCCTCAACAAAATGCTCGTCCTGGAACTGGCACGCTGTGGCTATCTCCTGCGCCGCGARAACATCATCGCGCTCGGCAATAGCGGCACCGGCAAGACCCATGTCGCGCTGGCACTTGGCCTGGCGGCTTGCCAGAAGGGCTTCTCCGTCAGCTTCACAACCGCGGCTTCTCTGGTCAATCAACTCCTGGAAGCCCGCGACGAGAAGCGCCTGCTCAAGCTGCAGCGCGAGTTGCAGGCGGTGAAGCTGCTCATCGTCGACGAACTTGGCTACGTGCCGCTCTCGCCGACCGGCGCCGAGCTCTTGTTCGAGACCTTCTCGCAGCGCTACGAGCGCGGCTCGACCATCGTCACCTCGAACCTGCCCTTCGAGGACTGGACCTCGGTTCTGGGATCGGAGCGTCTCACCGGCGCGCTGCTCGACCGGCTCACCCACCACGTCAGCATCCTGGCCATGAACGGCGACAGCTATCGGCTGAAACAATCCGCCGGCCGCCGGCGCGCCAACGCCGCGGCGGAGCAAAACCAGGCCACGGCCGAACACGTCGATCCCGACACCGGCGAGATCATGGAGAGCTGATCAGAAACGAAAGCGACGATAAGCCAAGGGCCCCGATCGGGGCCCTTGGCTTATCGTCTCACATCGCCAGCGCTGGCCTGGTTTTGCTCCGCCCAAGTGGCCTGGAATCCGGCCGCCGTTGACAGGTCGCGCGTCTGCACCTCGACGTCCCAGCTTCGAACGTCGAGGTCTGGCTCGACCACGAGGCGATCAAGTCCCGCGTCGAGAACGAGATCCCATACCTCATCCGCAACCTGTCGGAGGAGGATCGCTTCTACTTCTTCTACGCGGGTCACGGCCTCTGGGCGAACGGGGCCAACCGACTCACGTCATGGGAAACGCACCCGTCGAACCTGGCGGGAACCACGATCGACGTCGAGGCGACCTTGTTGGGGCCCCTGCGCGAAAGCGCTTGCCGGCACAGCCTAATCTTCGTCGATGCCTGCGCGGCCACCTTCGACGATCCCGGCCTGGTCGGCCGGGACGTGCTGTCGAATATGAAGCGGGAGGAGTTCGAGGACTTCGTCGAGAGCGCGGCACATGCCGCCGCCTTCTTCTCATGCTCCCCGAGACAGAAGTCCTATCCGTCTGCGGCGCTCGGGCATGGGATCTGGACGCATCATCTCCTGGAGGCCTTGAGAGGCAAGGAGGCGGGCGCGGCCGATCGTGGCTTCGTGACCGGGCAATCGCTACAGAATTTCCTGGCCGTGTCGGTGAGGGAATTCATCCGCAAGCACATGCAGATCGCCGCGCATCAGACCCCATATGCCCAGATCGGGGCATCGGGAACGTTCGCAATCCGCGAGATGCCAAGACCAGCGGTGGCTTCGACCGTCTCAGCTCCGATTACGATCGACTACGCTCGGGGTTACTTCAGGACGGTCGAGACCATGCCGTTCAGAGCGTTGCCAGGCTTCAGCAAGGCGAAAGGTCACTGGGTTCCGGACGATGTCAACGACTACGCTAACGGCTTCGCTCAGCGAGGGCTGAGCGAAGCCGTCGAGGAGGAACTCGACGGCATTTATCAGAAATCGAAGGACATTCTCCGCTTGAAGCGCCGGGACATCGACCGCGAAGCCTCGATGGAAGGGGGCGGCGGCTCCATCGACACCGACTTCTTTCGGTTTTCGATCGAAACCGGTCAAAGCCAAGACGATCCCGCGCAGGCAGAAATCGTCCGCGAACTGGTCTTGCGCGTGTCTCCCGCGAATCTGCCGGATGACTTCGAAGACATATTCCCCACCTCCGTAACGGAATTCGTGGCACCGCTCTCGGTGGTGGGGAAATATGAGGCCCTCGTCGACTACCTTGAGGACCTCGCGGACGAGATCGATGCGAAATGCATCGAAGATCCGCGAACCGAGATCGCGCAACTTCACTTGCAGGATCGCACCGTCCTCGTGTTCGATCTGCAGGCGAAAACGCTGAGTGCCACGCCCCCCAACGCCGAAGGGTGCCAGACGATCCTGCGGAAGTTGAGCAGCGGCTCGCTGACCGCATTGACAGGGCCGGCTCCGATCGCGATCGAAGCCCGCCCTCGCTCACCCTAGGTCACGCGCCGGCGCGCTCAGGGAACCGCGGCACCGGCGAGAAGCCGACCCAGCCCCTGGCCGCGATTCCGAGCGTTGCACGGGTGCGTCGCTCGGCCCTGCGGCCGTGGGTCGGGTGGACCTTGGCCGGCGGCGGAGCGATCGGCTCGGCCGGCTGGAACGGGCCGGCGGGGGTCGGCAGCGCCGGCGCCTTCTGGATGGGCTCGACGGCCCCCTCGATCGGGTCCTCGAAGACGAAGGCAAGCTGGCCGTCGTCGAACGGGACCGGCGGCTCAGGCTTGGGCGGCTGTCGCGCAGGCGCGCCGTCCAGCACGATCAGGCCCTTAGGCGTCGGCGGCGTCGTCCTGCCCCTCCAGGGTCCAGTGCGCGTTGCGGGGGCGTCCTGAAAGTTTTCATGCGGTGGTGCCACTGCCACCTCGAACCATCTGATGAAGTGATATCGATCAGTCTGCCGTTGATTCACGATTTGTTTGGATTGGCGGAGGGAGGCGGCATCATTGCCGCCTCCCAGATTTTGCGGAAGTCGAAGCTCAAAAACGGGGAACTTCGCCTCTCATTTCAAGCAGTATCAGTACTCTGCGTGCTACGAGCAGCCAGTTGTACTACCGCAGGTGTTGCACTTCAGGCAGGTGCCGTTGCGGACCAGCGTGAAGTTGCCGCATTCGCCGCAGGAATCGCCGACATAGCCCTTCATGATCGCTTCGGCGCGACGCTCCGAGGCTGTCGGCTGGCCGGCGGGAGCCGCGAAGCCGAGCTTGGCCAATTCAGCTTCGCCCACGGCCTCTTCTTCGGCGTCCGGCTTCAGCGCGGTCGCGCCTGCGGTGGCGAAGGAGGTGACGTTGCTGCTGCTGCGGGCGACGGTCTCGTGGACGATTCCGCCCTGGATGGCGAGCAGGTTGATCGGCTTGCCACGGCGGAAGCCAGTCGAGGCCAGCGGGGTCGAGGTGATCGCACCCACCGCGTCCGGCGCCTTGTCCTGGCCGACACCGCCACCGATCACGTCATGGCCGATCTCGCTCGGGTCGACATGGGCAAGGTCGTTGCGCGAGAGATAGCTGATCGCCAGCTCGCGGAAGACGTAGTCGAGGATCGAGGTGGCGTTCTTGATCGACTGGTTGCCCTGCACGAAGCCCGAGGGCTCGAAGCGCGTGAAGGTGAAGGCCTCGACATATTCCTCCAGCGGCACGCCGTATTGCAGGCCGAGCGAGACCGCGATCGCAAAGTTGTTCATCATCGCCCGGAAGGCCGCGCCCTCCTTGTGCATGTCGATGAAGATCTCGCCGAGGCGTCCGTCCGAGTATTCGCCGGTGTGCAGGTAGACCTTGTGCCCGCCGACGACGGCTTTCTGGATATAGCCGGTGCGACGGTCCGGCATCTTCTCGCGTTCGCGCTTGCGTTCGATCCGTTCGACGATGCGCTCGACGATCTTCTCGGCGACATGGGTGGCGCGTGCCGCCATCGGCTGCTGGTGCAGCAACTCGACGGCGTCGTCGGCGTCGTCATCCTCGTCCGAGATCAGGGCCGAGTTCAGCGGCTGCGACAGCTTCGAACCGTCGCGGTAGAGGGCGTTCGCCTTCAGGGCCAGCTTCCAGGAGAGCAGATAGGCGCTCTTGCAGTCCTCGACGGTGGCGTCGTTCGGCATGTTGATCGTCTTCGAGATCGCGCCCGAGATGAAGGGCTGCGCCGCCGCCATCATGCGGATGTGGCTCTCGACGGATAGATAGCGCTTGCCGATGCGTCCGCACGGGTTCGCACAGTCGAAGACGTTGTAATGCTCAAGCTTGAGATGCGGCGCGCCTTCCAGTGTCATCGCTCCGCAGACATGAACATTGGCGGCCTCGATCTCGGCCTTCGAGAAGCCGAGGAAGGGCAGGAGTTCGAACGACATGTCGTTCAGCTTCTCGGCCGGGACCTTGAGCTCATTGACGAGGAAGTCCTCGCCCAGCGTCCACTTGTTGAAGACGAACTTGATGTCGAAAGCGGCCTTCAGGTCCTTCTCGACCGCGTCGATCTTGGCCTGGGGGAAGCCCTTGGCCCGGAGCGAGCCGTGATTGATGCCAGGAGCCTGGGCTAGCGAGCCATGGCCGACGGCATAGGCCTCGATCTCGGCGATCTCGGCCTCGCGGTAGCCGAGCGAGCGCAGCGCGTCGGGAACGGCGCGGTTGATGATCTTGAAGTAGCCGCCGCCGGCCAGCTTCTTGAACTTCACCAGCGCGAAATCGGGCTCGATGCCAGTGGTGTCGCAATCCATGACGAGGCCGATCGTGCCGGTCGGCGCGATCACCGTCGTCTGGGCGTTGCGGTAGCCATACATCTTGCCGAGCGAGAGGGCCTCGTCCCAGACGGCGCGGGCGCGTTCCGACATAGTGGTGCTGGAGCCGCCGAGGCGGGCGAGCGTGCCATGGTCGAGCGGCACCGGCGTAACCTGCAGGCCCTCATAGCCCGAGGCCTGCCCATGAGCGGCGGTGCGGTGGTTGCGAATGACGCGCAGCATGTGGCTGGCGTTCTTCTTGTATCCGGGGAAGGGGCCAAGCTCGCCCGCCATTTCGGCCGAGGTCGCATAGGAGACGCCGGTCATGATCGCGGTGAGGGCGCCGGCAAGCGCGCGGCCTTCCTCGGAATCATAGCCGAGGCCCATGGTCATCAGCAGGCCGCCGATATTGGCATAGCCGAGGCCGAGCGTGCGGAACTCATAGGACAGCTCGGCGATCTCGCGGCTCGGGAACTGCGCCATCGTCACTGAGATCTCGAGCACGACGGTCCAGAGCCGGCAGAGATGCTCATAGGCGGCGACGTCGAAGCTCTTGGTCTCGCGGTCGTAGAACTGCAGCAGGTTGGCGGAGGCCAGATTGCAGGCGGTATCGTCGAGGAACATGTACTCCGAGCACGGATTCGAGGCGCGGATGCGTCCCGAGGCCGGGCAGGTGTGCCAGTCGTTCATCGTGGTGTTGAAGTGCAGGCCGGGATCGGCGCTCGCCCAGGCGGCATAGCCGAGCTTGACCTCGCGCTTCAGGGCCGGGTTCTTCTCGGGATCGAAGCAGGAATCGCCGTCGCCTTCGCAATTCACGCAGGCCTTCATCACGGCCTTCATGTGCTTCTGGACGATCTTCGAGCCGGTGACGAGCGCAGCGACCTTCTGCTCCTCGCGGACCTTCCAGTCGATATAGGTCTCGATATCGGGATGATCGACATCGACCACGACCATCTTGGCGGCACGGCGCGTCGTTCCGCCCGACTTGATGGCCCCGGCTGCGCGATCACCGATCTTGAGGAAGGACATCAGCCCGGAGGAACGGCCACCGCCGGCGAGCTTCTCGCCTTCGCCGCGCAGCATCGAGAAGTTCGAGCCGGTGCCGGAGCCGTATTTGAACAGGCGCGCCTCGCGGACCCAGAGGTCCATGATGCCGCCTTCGTTGACGAGATCGTCGGCCACGCCCTGGATGAAGCAGGCATGCGGCTGCGGATGCTCGTAGCTCGACTTCGACTTCACCAGCTTGCCGGTCTTGAAGTCGACGTAGAAATGGCCCTGGCCGGGGCCATCGATGCCATAGGCCCAGTGCAGGCCGGTATTGAACCATTGCGGCGAGTTCGGCGCGACGCGCTGGGTGGCGAGCATGAAGCGCAGCTCGTCATGGAAGGCGGCGGCATCCTCTTCCGAGGAGAAATAGCCGCCCTTCCAGCCCCAATAGGTCCAGCAGCCGGCGAGGCGGTCAAAGACCTGCTTGGAGGAAATCTCGGAGACGTAGCGCTCGCTCTCGGGGAGTTCGGCAAGCTTGGCCTCGTCGGGAACCGAGCGCCAGAGGAAGGAGGGAACCTCGTTCTCCTCAACGCGCTTCAGCGCTGCGGGCACCCCCGCCTTGCGGAAGTACTTCTGCGCGAGCACATCGCTCGCCACCTGGGACCAGGCGTCGGGAACCTCGATGCCTTCGAGGCGGAAGACGATCGAGCCGTCAGGGTTGCGGATCTCGCTGACAGCCGAACGGAAGGGAATCGCGGCGTAGGGCGACTGTCCGGTGGTGGTGTAGCGGCGCTCGATGCGCATGATCTTGGTCCCCAATGCATGCCGCGGGCGAAAATGCCCCGCGCGGCCGGTTGATCACCGGCTCCTGATGTCAGCCCAACTCGGTTTGATGCCCCTGGATTCCGCGGCGGTGTTTCCCGCCGTCGGCACTCCGGACGCCACCAGACAGACCGCACGCCACCGTTCGCCGCTGCCAGGGATGGCATGCCACGCGGTGATCACCTCGACCCGTCCGGGAACTCTCTCGCGGGTGTCGAAGGCGTCTCCGCCAGCCGTCACGCGACTGACAAAAACTAGTCCGACTGGGGTGGTCCGTCAAGGATTAGTGCGCCGCAAACCCTGTGGACACGACATCTTGTGTGTATCTGTGTGTTCTGGGGATAAGTTTCAAGCTGCCAGCTAAGCACCCGGAATCACGGCGGAATCGGTGCGCTTGAGCGAAGGGTGGACGATCCCGCGGGCGGCGGAAAGCATAAAATTCGCGGCAGTCATGGTTGACCATAGGTGAATGGGCCAGCCGCGCCTGACCATCGCAAKCGCCATCTACACAGCCTGCGCCAAGTGTCTGGAGACAGGAGATCTTCGCGTTTCGAACCGTGCCTGGGACGTGTTCGCAAGGTGGCCGAATCATGGCGGCCTGCATTCCGGAAACGCGCGCTTCCGACGAATCTGCCGTGAATCCTCCTGCGGGCTGGACAGGGCGGGATGCTCTCGCCATAAGTCGCGCGACGCGGACCACGGCGGACGAGAGCCATGAAGCAAACGCTGCTGCAGATCTTTACCTGGTGGAACGGCCAGACCATTGGCACGCGCTTCCACACCTGGCGCTTCGGCGAGAAGGTCGGCCAGGACGAATTCGGCAATACCTATTACCGCACCAAGGCTGGGGTGAAGGACAAGGCGCTGGGCCTACAGCGGCGCTGGGTGGTCTATAACGGCCTGGCCGAAGCTTCGACCATTCCGGCTGGCTGGAATGGCTGGTTGCATCACACCGTCGATATCGCTCCCTCCGAGGAGAGCTATCAGCCGCGCGACTGGCAGAAGCCGCACCAGCAGAATTGGACGGGAACGGCCATGGCCTATCGTCCTCAGGGCTCGACCCTGGCTGAAGGCGAGCGCCCGCCCGCGACGGGCGACTACGAGGCCTGGACGCCCGGGCGCTGAAGCCTGCACGATCTGTTTGAGAAAGGGGCCGCCGGCGAATGAACGCCGGCGGCCCCTTTCGATTCAACGGAGTGCCCGTTTCGCGTCWGTCGGCCTTCGGCAATCGCTGCATGAAGGCATCGACGCGTTCCGCGATCTCGCCGGAATGGGTCTCGAGCGCGAAATGGCCGGCATCGAACAGATGCACCTCTGCGGCCGGCAACTGCTCCTTCAGATAGTCGACGCCCGCCAGCATGAAGAACGGATCGTTCTTGCCCCAGACAATCAGCGCGGGAGGCTGGTGTCGGGCGAGATAGGCCTGCCAGGCCGGGTAGGCGGCAAAATTGCTCTGATAGTTGTGGAGGAGCCGCAACTGGATGTCCTGATTGCCTGGGCGGTCCAGCCCGGCCTGATCATGGCGCCAGGCATCCGGCGAGAGCCGCTCCAATCTGGTCGCGCCATGCGTGTACTGGAACTTCGTGCCGTCGGCACCGAGCAGATTGCGGAAGGGCTTTTCGGTCTCGGGCGTCCAGTTTTGCCAGAACGGCTCCATGTCACGGCGGGCCTCCGCGCTCCAGGCGCCTTCATTGGCGACGGCATTCTGAACGATCAGCGCGCGAATGCGCTCGGGATGTTTGAGCGCGAGGCGAAAGCCGATCGGGCCGCCGTAGTCCTGGATATAGAGCGCATAGCGGGTGAGGCCGACCTGCTCCGTGAAGCCCTCGATCACCTCAGCCAACCTGTCGAAGGAGTAGGCGAATTCGCTCGGCGCGGGCGCCGAGCTGTGACCGAAGCCGGGATAGTCAGGCGCAACGACGCGGTAGCCCTTGGCGAGCAGCGGCAGCAGGTCGCGGAACATATGCGATGAAGACGGAAAGCCGTGCAACAGCAGGATGGCGGGAGCATCCCGAGGTCCGGCCTCCCGATAGAAAATGTCGAGGCCCTGTATCGTGGCGGTGCCGTAGCGGACCGCGACCGACGGGGAGAGGACGGGCGCAATGGGCTGTGCGGTGGACATGAGTGGGGCTCCAAACATGAGAAACGTGGCGAGCGCGGCAGAACTGACGGGAGTTCGCATTTCGAGATTGTAACCTGTCAATCTGTCATTTAACGGTGTCATTTGACGCGTAACCTGTCAATGCCTAAATTAGAGGTTACTAATGGCGTTCGCCTGCGCCAGCCGGAGTGGCCCATGTCTGCGAGCCCGACCAATGATGATTTCCGGGACGGCTTTCCCTTCATGGGCGGCCGGCCCTGGCTCGATCTGCTCAACACCACGCCGCTGACCGAGACTGGACCGCGGGATCTGCTCGGCGAGCCGCACTCCATGGCGGCGTGGCTTGCCGCGGCTGGGCTGGGGGAGGCGGAGACGCCTGAAACCGGGTTTGAGCTCAAGAGCTTGCGGGAAACCCTTCGCCCGACCTTTGACCTGTTGCGGCAGGGCAAGCCGCTGCCGGAAGGGTCTATCGATGTGATCAACCGCCTGCTCGTGCCGGCGGCCGAGCGTTATCAGTTGCAAAGGGGTGACGAGGGCTACGCGCTAATCTCCGTGGCCGATCGGGGCGTCGGAGCGGCGTCGAGGATCTCGCTGGATTTCGCCCGCTTCGTCTGCGACCACGAGCCGGCTCGGCTCAAGCACTGCGCCAACCATGACTGCGTGATGGTGTTCTACGATCGAGGGCGAAACAACACGCGGCGCTGGTGCACGATGAGCACCTGCGGCAACCGCGACAAGGTCGCCCGCTTCCGGGCGCGCAAGAGCCAATGATGCGGTGCCGCCGCAGGCATCACTGTGGCCCCGCTGCCCTTTTTCCGCTGCGATTGCCGTGTTAAGCCGCAGCCCCCGTCTTCTGGCGGGAGGGGAGATTCGTAGCAGAAGATGCGGTCCGTCAGCAGATTGTCGAAGGTCGCGGCCCTGGCCGCTCCAGCTCTCGCGGCCCTGATGGCCGCCCAGCCTGCGAAGGCCGACCGCATCCGCAATCCGACGGCGGTTTTTGCGGGTCTCGACAAGATCACCGGTCGGATCATCTCCTTCGAGGTGGCGATCGACGAGACCGTTCAGTTCGGTGCGCTGCAACTGACGCCGCGCGTTTGCTGGACCCGCCCGCCGACGGAGAACCCGCAGACCACCTCCTTCGTCGAGGTGGACGAGGTGACCTTCTCGAACGAGTACCGGCGCATCTTCACGGGCTGGATGTATGCCGCGAGCCCTGGTCTGCATGGCGTCGAACACGCGATCTATGATGTCTGGCTCACCGACTGCAAGGGCGGTACCGAGCTCGTGGTCGATCCGAAGGATCCGGAAGCGCCGCCGCCACCGGAAGAGCGCAGGCCGCGCACGCCGCCACGCGACGTCAACCAACTGCCGCCGGGCACCCAACTGCCTCCTGGCACCCAGCTCCCCCCCGGACAGCGCATGGATGTGGCTCCGCCGCGTGGTGTGCCGGTTGAGCCGCGTCAGGCGCCGAGCCAGCGCTTCTTCCCGACCAATCCTGTTCCTGGACGTGATCCCGCCGGCAATAACTGAGGCAGGGGCAAGAGCATGCTGCGAAAAAGTGGCAACGGTTTTTCGCATAAAGCATGCTCTAAACTATAAGAGTTGATCACGCTGCATTTGGACAATTTCGTTCAAACGCAGCGTGATCAAGGGCTGAACTCAGATGAGCTCAGTCAGGGCCTCGCGACCGCCGATGTCCTGGCCTTTTGGCCAGCTCCACCATTCCGCGTCATGGGCGATCGCGGCTTCGAGCAGCATGCGATAGGCCTCGCGTGGCACTTCCTGTGTGCCGAACTGGGCAAGGTGCGTGGTCTGGAACTGGGCATCGAGCAGGCGGTAACCGCCGCGCTTCAGCCGGGCCACCAGATGGACGAGCGCGACCTTCGAGGCGTCAGTCGCCCGATGAAACATGCTCTCGCCGAAGAAGGCTGCGCCAAGGGACAGGCCGTAGAGCCCGCCAACCAACTTTCCATCGCGCCAGCATTCGACGCTGTGCGCGTGCCCGAGTTCGTGAAGTGCGCCAAACAGCTCCCTGATCCGCGTATTGATCCAGGTATCGGGCCGGTCCGGGCGCGCTTCGGCGCAGGCCGCGATGACGTCTTCGAAGGCGGTGTCGACCCGGATCTCGAAGGGATCGGCGCGGAGCTTACGGGCAAGGCGTGAAGGCAGATGGAAGTTCGCGAGCGGGATCACGCCCCTGACCTCGGGCTCGACCCAGAACAGGTTTGGATCGTCGGCGCTCTCCGCCATCGGGAAGATGCCGGCTGCATAAGCGCGCAGCAGGATCTCCGGCGTGATCACGGGCGAGCGTACTGGCGCTGAACGAGCCTTCATGTGCAGATGGGAGCGTGAGCGCGGCGCCAAGTCAAACGCGAAAGCTGCGCTCTTTCGTCATGGCCGGTCCCATCGCGACCGTCCCCGTCACTGTGGCGGGGCTGGCGATCGAGACATCGCAGGATGTCGATGCCCGCCATTGGGCGGGCATGACAGGCCGTGACCGGCGCTATTGTCCCTCGGGCCCCATGCCGCCCGCGGCCAGGAACTTTTCGAGCCAGTGGATATTGTAGTCGCCGTTCAGGATGTCGGGATTGCGCACGAGCGTGCGGAACAGCGGCAGGGTCGTGTCAACACCGTCGACGACGAACTCGTCGAGCGAGCGGCGCAGCCGCATCAGGCATTCCGCCCGGTTGCGACCATGGACAATCAGCTTGCCGACCAGAGAGTCGTAATGGGGCGGGATCGAGTAGCCCTGGTAGGCCGCAGAATCGACGCGGACGCCAAGCCCGCCCGGCGTATGGAACGAGGCGATCTTGCCCGGGGAGGGGCGGAAATTCGCCGGATGCTCGGCATTGACGCGACACTCGATGGCGTGGCCCTCGATGATGATGTCGCTCTGCTTGAGCGAGAGCGGCGCGCCGGCGGCGATGCGGATCTGCTCGTTCACCAGATCAATCCCGGTGATCATCTCGGTGACCGGATGCTCGACCTGGATGCGGGTGTTCATTTCGATGAAATAGAACTCGCCATCCTCGTAGAGGAACTCGATCGTGCCGGCGCCGAGATAGCCGAGATCGGCCATCGCCTTGGCGCAGATCGAGCCGATCCGGTCTCGCTCGCCGGCATTGAGCGCGGGCGAGGGGCCTTCTTCCCAGACCTTCTGGTGGCGGCGCTGCAGCGAGCAGTCGCGCTCGCCGAGATGGATGGCATGGCCGCGGCCGTCGCCAAGGATCTGGATTTCAATGTGGCGCGGCTTCTCGAGATATTTCTCGATATAGACAGCGTCATCGCCAAAGGCGGCTTTGGCCTCGGTTCGCGCCGTCTGGAGCGCCACGACGAGATCATCCTCGCTGCGCGCCACCTTCATGCCGCGCCCACCGCCGCCGGCCGCGGCCTTGATGATCACGGGAAAGCCGATATCGCGCGCGATGCGCAGGGCTTCCGCATCCTCGCTGACGCCGCCCTCCGAGCCGGGGACGCAGGGAATGCCGAGGCGCTTGGCCGTGCGCTTGGCTTCGATCTTGTCGCCCATCACCCGGATATGCTCGGCCTTGGGACCGATGAAGGCGATGTTGTGCCGCTCGAGAATCTCGGCGAAGCGGGCGTTCTCCGACAGGAAGCCGTAGCCGGGATGGACCGCATCGGCGCCTGTGATCTCGCAGGCCGCGATCAGGGCCGGAATGTTGAGATAGCTCTCGCGGGCGCTCGGGGGGCCGATGCAGACGCTCTCGTCGGCGAGGCGCACATGCATGGCATTGGCATCCGCGGTCGAATGGACCGCGACGGTCGCAATGCCGAGCTCCTTGGCCGCGCGCAGGACGCGCAGCGCGATCTCTCCGCGGTTGGCGATCAGGATCTTGTCGAACATCTTCGGCTCGTCCGCGCCCGCTGCCCCGCTCACTCGATCACCAGAAGCGGCTCGCCGTATTCGACCGGCTGCCCGTCCTCGACCATGATCGCCGTGACCTTGCCGGCGCGCGGCGCGACGATGTCGTTGAAGGTCTTCATCGCCTCGACGAGAAGGACCCGCTCACCCGCCTTTACCTCCTGGCCGATCTCGACGAAGGGCTTCGCTTCAGGCGAGGGGCGGCGATAGGCGGTGCCGACCATCGGGGAGGGCACGGTGCCGGGGTGGGCGGCTGCCGACTTGACCTCGACCGGCGCGGTCGCGACCGGTGCATGGGCCATGGCCGGGGCATGCGAGGCGACGGGCACCTGCACGGTTGCGGAGATGGTGCGGGCCACACGGACGCGCAGATCACCCTTCTCGACCTCGATCTCGGACAGGTCGGTCTCGTTGAGGAGCTGCGCGAGTTCGCGCACCAGTTCGGGATCGATCGGGCTCTTGGTCGCCATGGCGGGTTTCACCGTCTTCGTCGTCTTGGTTGAGAGGATGGGCAGCCGCGAGGCGCCACCCTGCTGGATTGAGCCGGCCCGTTCAGGCCGCCGTCTTTTCCGCGCGCTTCTGGAGAAGCGGCACGATCGCGTCGAAAGCAAGGTCGTAGCTGGCGACGCCGAAGCCGCAGATCACGCCAACGCAGACCGGTGCCATGTAGGAATGGTGCCGGAATTCCTCGCGGGCGTGCACGTTGGAGACATGGACCTCGATGGCGAGGGCCTCGGTGCCCTTGATCGCATCGCGCAGCGCGACGGAGGTGTGGGTGTAGGCGCCGGCATTGATGATGATGCCGGCTCCCGCCAGCCCTGCCTGCTGCACGCGGGTGACGAGCTCACCTTCGAAATTGGTCTGGCTGAAGGTCAGCTCGACCCCGGCAGCGGCGGCCCTCGCCTTAAGGCGTTCCTCGACGCCGGCGAGCGTCACCGAACCGTAGGTTCCGGGCTCGCGGGTGCCGAGCAGATTCAGATTGGGTCCGTTCAGGACGTGGACGGCGACCATGGCTCGCGTTGATTCCTCAAGCCGCGAAGCTGCGGCGTCGGCGTCGTCTTAACCGGAACGGCGGGACAGGGGAAGCCTGTGACGCCGGCCTGCGATGAGAGCCACCACAGGCCGGCCGGTTTCATCAGCCGCTGCAGGTGGCCTTGCCGCATTTGCGGACGGCTTCGATCTTCTCCTTCAGCGCCGCGGCGCCAACGGCGCCGAAGACAACTTCGTCACCGATGATGAAGGCCGGAGTGCCGGTCAGGCCGAGCCGATCGCCGAGTGCGACAGTGGACTCGATCGCGGCGCGGGTTGCAGGCGCGTCCATGTCCTTGCGGGCGCGCTCGACATCGGCGCCGGCGTCCTTGGCGATCTCCAGCGCCTTGGCGCCGTTGATCCGGCCCTTGGTCGCCATCAGCTTGTTGTGGAAATCCCAGTACTTCTGGCCCTGCAGCTGGTTCTTCACGGCGATGGCGACACGGCTCGCCTCGACCGAATCGGGGCCGAGGATCGGGAAATCCTTGATCACGACGCGCAGCTTCGGGTCGTCCTTGGCGAGGGTGCGGACATCGTCGAGCGCCCTTTTGCAGAAGCCGCAATTGTAATCCATGAACTCGATCAGGGTGACATCACCCTGCGGATTGGCGGCGATGATCGATGTCGCGGGATCGACGAGGTTCGCCTTTTCGCTGGCGACGGCGCTGCGCTGTGCCTCGGCCTGAGCGACCTGATTGCGGCGCTCGAGTTCGACGAGCGCTTCCTGGATCAGTTCAGGGTTCTTCAGCAGCGTCTCGCGAATGAGATCGGTGACGGCCTTGCGCTGTTCGGGTGACAGGGGCTGTCCCTGCGCCTGAACCGGAGCGGCGGCCAGGGTTACGGCGAGGCCGAGCCCGCCCAAGACCAGACCCGCGCGCCTGATTCCGGCGAAGGCCGGGCGGAGCAGGGTGAACAGAGCCATGTCGTCATCCTTTCGGGCTCGCCGGCCCTTGGCCACGGCAAGCGTTGAACCGGTCATCTTGCGCCCCTTCTCCGCTCTCGCGCGGGCAGCGTCAATTCACAGCTTTGCCAGCGGTTGCGGCGGGAGCATGACCTGACCTGTGCGCAGCGTCGCTCAACACCATTGCGAATGCGATGGTCGGTCACCTCCTGTCGCCGAGTTGGAGACGGGGCAGGCGCAAGCCGGCCTCTCGAAGGAGGCCCCCCGGTCGTCGTCTGTGCCACAAACGGCTTCCCACGCTCCCTCCTGATGCTCTAGGGCACTGCTTCAAGTGGCGGGCGGGGCTCCGCCGGTTCCCGACGCGAGATCTGCATGACAACCGATGTTCACCGCCTAGCGACGCCGCCCGCGCTCTCCGCTCGTGCGGCCGAGGTCGCACCCTTCATCGTCATGGACGTGATGAACCAGGCCGCAGCGATCGAGCGGGCCGGTGGTTCGGTCGTGCATATGGAGGTCGGGCAGCCTTCGGCGCCGACACCGGCCAGCATCCGCGCTGCAGCGGCGCGCGCGCTCGAGCATGGTCGCATCGGCTATACGCAGGCGCTCGGCACCGACTCTCTCAGGGCGCGTATCGCGCGCCACTATCAGGACGCCTATGGCGTCAGCATACCGGCCGAGCGTGTCATCGTGACCACCGGTTCGTCGGGTGGCTTCATTCTCGCATTCCTCGCCTGTTTCCAGCCGGGCGCACGCGTCGCGATCACGGCGCCGGGCTATCCGGCCTATCGCAACATCCTGACCGCGTTGGGGCTGGAACCGGTCGCGATCGAGGTCGGTCCGGAGACCCGCTACGCGCTGACCCCGGACCTGATTGCGAAAGCTCACGCCGAGCGCCCGCTCGCGGGCGTCCTGACCATGAGCCCGGCCAATCCGACCGGCGTGGTGATGGCACCAGACGCGATCGCTGCCGTCGCCGCTGAATGCCGCCGCCTTGGGTTGTGGTACATTTCCGACGAAATCTATCACGGCTTGACCTATGAGACGCCCGCGACGACGGCGCTGAGCGCCGATCAGGACGCGATCATCGTCAATTCGTTCTCGAAATATTACTGCATGACGGGCTGGCGCGTCGGTTGGCTCGTGGTGCCGCAGCGCATGGTGCGCACGATCGAGCGGTTGCAGCAGAATTTCTCGATCTCGGTGCCGTATCTCAGCCAGGTGGCGGGTGAGGCGGCCTTCGATGCGAATGCCGAGTGCGAGGCAATCAAGGCCGGCTATGCCGCCAACCGAGCCTATTTGCTGAAGGCTTTGCCTGAAATCGGCCTGGGCGATTTCCTGCCTGTCGACGGGGCCTTCTACATCTATCTCGACATCGGACGATATTCGAACGATTCCATGGCCTTCTGCCGCGATGTGCTCGAACAGGCTCATGTTGCGATCACCCCCGGCCTCGATTTCGACGGGGGGCGTGGCGCACGCACGGTGCGACTTTCCTTCGCCGGTTCGCTGGCTGAATGCGAGGACGCGGTCTCGCGCTTGGGCATGTGGCTGAAACGGCGCTGAGAGCCTGTAACGATGCCAGCGCGGAATGCTTGCCAAACGGATGTATTCCCGTCCAAGTCATAGGAGAGCAGACAAGGGGAACCGGTTTTGATGCGAGCTTTCTTTGCGTCTTCGCGCGGTCATGCCCTCCCGGCGGCGCTGGTCCTCCTTGCCTTTCTGCTCATCGGATCGGGATCCGCAGCGTTCGCCCAGGCGTCCGGTGACAACAGCGTGACCCTGATCCTGCGCGGGGACGAGGCGCCCGACGCGCTGCGCAAGACCATCACGACGCTGGAGGCGGGGGGGCGCAAGGYCATTCTCCGCATGGCTGGCCCCGGCGAGGCCGTCGCAACTGCACCGGCGGCAGCGGCCACACCTGTCAAGCCCGCGCCTGCGGAAACGCGCGTTGCGGTTGCCGAAACGCGGCTGGAGGAGGTTGCCAACCATTTCGTCGAAGGGTTCGACTATGGCAACGCCTCGATCCCGTCCGCGACGCGCATACCGAGCGACTGGGCTCGCGCCTGGGCCGCAAATCAGAATGGCGCCACGGGAATGTCGGCGGGGGCCCGCGTCCTGCTCGTCCTGTTTGCCGCCACGGCTTTCGCCGTCATCCTCTGGAAAATGACGCGCGGCTTGATCGCCAAGCGCCTGGTGCCGCGGGACGACACGCTCTTCGAACGGTTCGTTGCCTCCTCGATCGGCCTTTTGCACGATTTCGCCGCGCTCGTGGCCCTATGGCTCGCCGGGCGAACCCTGGTGCGGTGGCTTCTGCCGCAGCTCGATTTCGCGCAACACATCGCCACGGCCGAACTTTACGGACTGGGGATGTTGTGGTCGTTCGCGATGGCCGGGAGGTTCCTGCTTTCCCCGGGGAACCCGGCGCGGCGCATCCTGCCTCTGCCGCGCGCCGAACGGCATTTCGGGCTGATCATGATCTATGCCTTCTTCGGGCATATCGTTCTGGTCGTGAACGCGCTCGGCGAAGGCTCGGCGTCGGATCCTGCCTCGATTGCCGGATGGTTCGCGGTGTCCTCGCTCCTGCTGACGGCCTACAAGGTCTGGTGGTTCTGGTACGCACGGCATGACCTTGTCAGCCTGGCGCAGCCCGGCCCCTCGGCAAGCGGCTTGCGCCGCTTGGTTGCTGCGGCGACGCCCTGGCTCTTGATGGCGAGCGCCGTGTTGATCTGGGCCGTGGGCCGCAGCGCCGCTGTCATGCC
Source organism: Allobosea sp. 01N443 (assembly GCF_056399325.1). Lineage (NCBI taxonomy): Bacteria > Pseudomonadati > Pseudomonadota > Alphaproteobacteria > Hyphomicrobiales > Alloboseaceae > Allobosea > Allobosea sp. 01N443. Next base: position 1,706 of record NZ_JBFTRC010000046.1, on the reverse strand, counting down.
TGATGGCGCGCACTGGGGCGTCAAGGCGGGGACCACGCAGTTCATCGTCGTGCTTGCTCCGATCGTGGCGTCGGGGCTTGGGGCGCTGATCCGCTCGTGGCTGAACTGTCGCACCGTGGAGCGCGAGCAGACCCCACTCTCGAGTGCGATGGGCAGGACCTTGCAATCGAGCGTGGTGGGCTTCGTCTGGCTCTGCGCCCTCTATTTGCTGGTCCGGCTCTGGAGCGGTTTCGTCATGGACGCCGATGCGCCCGATACCGTGTCGTTCGGTCAACGCCTCCTCAGTGTCGCCTCCCTGGCCTTCATGGGATGGATCGCGCTGACCTTCCTGCGTGCCTTCTTCGATGCCTATACGCCGCGTGCCGTGCATGCAGGGCCGACAGACGAGGAAGCTCCCCCCGACGACCATGTCCCGTCCAGGCTCGGCACGGTGCTCCCGGTGCTGCGCGGTGTCGTGCTCGGGGCCGTGATCGGCCTGACCAGCCTTGTCGTGCTATCACGGCTGGGTGTCGATATCGGGCCCCTCTTGGCCGGCTTCGGCATCCTGGGCCTCGCCGTGTCCTTCGGTTCGCAAGCGCTCGTGCGCGATATCGTCTCCGGCTTCTTCTTCATGGTCGAGGATGCCTTCCGCGTCGGCGAATACGTCGATACGGGGCGGCTCAAGGGCACGGTCGAGAAGATTTCGCTACGCTCGGTACAACTGCGCCATCAGAGCGGACAGATCCATACAGTGCCCTTCGGCCAGATCCCGTCCCTGACCAATGCCAGCCGCGACTGGGCAACGGTGAAGTTCAACGTCCGGCTCGACCGCTCCGCCGATATCGAGAAGGCGCGCAAGACAATCAAGAAGATCGGCCTCGCGTTGCTGGAGGACCCGGAATTCGGACCTCACTTCATCGCGCAGCTCAAGATGCAGGGTGTGGCCGAGATTGCCGACACTGCGATCGTCATCCGGCTGAAATTCACCGCCAAGCCGGCTCAGGCCGGTGCGCTCCAGCGTGAGGCGCTGAAGCGGATGTATCAGGCGCTCAACGATGCCGGCGTAGCCTTTGCCTCGAACGCCGTGACCGTCAGGGGCGGTGAAGGGCAGGCCTCTGCCGGGGCCGCCGCATCGATCACGACCATCCAGCCGCCGACGCCGCTGGCGCCTTCGGCCGGGTAGGGTCTCAACGGCTGGCTTCGAGGATGAAGAAGAAGCCGAAGCCAATGGCTGTCAGCAGGAGGCCAAGCCCGAGTCCGAGGCGGGCGGCAGAAATCTGGGCGACGAGTTGGGTGCGAAAGCCCGCTCGCTCTGCCTCATGCTCACGGCCATGCTTGTGGAATTGGCTGGCATAGAGATCCGGCGTCATCTGGTGGCCGACGGGCCGGTTTTCCTCGAGCTCGAAGCGGATCGCCACGAAGGCGATGAAGAGGCCGAGCAAGCCGACGCCGAACCAGCCGATCGCCTGCAAAGCCAGCCAGGCGAGACCAAGCAGCGCCGCGACGCAGACGACGACGAGCGCCAGTCGCTCAAAATTTCTCGGCGGCGGCATCGACGGTCACCCCCTTAACGAAGAAGGCCGCTGCGAGTGATCGCAGCGGCCTGAAGTCTTACTTGCGTCCGGCGAGCTTGTTCCACCAGCCGCCGCGCTTTGGCCGGTCCGGATCCGGCGGGGTCAGGACGACCGCGACGGGTTCCTCGACGACACGCGGTGCAGGTTCGGGAG